>JBCDKV010000474.1:0-4637 GCA_038746215.1 Bacteroidota bacterium
AAATCGTTTTTTCTAAAAAAATCGACTGCCATGGGATAACGTCTTTCGTCCAGTGCGTGTAGTTGTTCGGCATCTTTGAAAGAAGCAAAAAGGCGAGGAAGGGGCGACATCTCTACAAACACATAATCCAAATCGGGACGTGCCTTAGCAACTTCCTTCATGTAGTCGAAGATGCGGAAGGGCTGAACCGCCGAATAAGCTAAATTGAACGATTGTAGTCCCGTGATGGAGTCAAAAACCTGTGGATTAATTTGGTTGTAGGTGCGGCTAGAGCCGATGAAGACGGTGTTGTATTCGGATTTGTGGGCATCGAAGACTTCTTTCTTTGCTCGAACGCCAGCTACTTCGTATTGGTCAAAATAGCGATTGGTGTCTCCCGAAAATTTATACAAAGCAACAGAGGCCGCCACTACTAAAACGAGGAATAGTAGCCCATGCAGCAAAGATTCTTTGATAAACTTATAGATACCGTTCATTAGAATTGGAAGTAAATAAAGGATGAATAATTGGTGTCAAAATAGATCACACAAAGATAAATCAATACAAAATAAGTCGTCAATCGTCCAACACGTCCAAATTTCTCGAATTGCAAGGGATGTTCCTTGGTTCTATTGCCCCACTCGAACGCCAAAAGCCCCAAAACCAAGAGCGGAATGTCCCAGCCGATTTGCATACTCCGTTCGCCGAAATCCCAAAATATCTTTCCCATGTAACTAAAAGCATCGCCAATGCTCCCCGCTCGGAAAAAGACCGCCGATAGCGCACCAATACAGAGCGTGAAAAAGGAAAAAGAAAATTCAGACCAGGAAGGCAGCATTTTGCCTTGTGCCATCACTTTGCTGTATCGGATTTTCCATTTACGCCGCCTCCAATACGACCAAGAAATCAGCAGCCCATGAAGGAAACCAAACATGACGAATGACCAAGTCGCACCGTGCCACAGCCCACTCACGGTAAATATAATCATAAAATTCATGTAGCGTCGCCACATCTTTCCTCGGCTGCCACCCAAGGCTAAGCCTAGATAGTCGATGAACCAGCGAATCATCGAAATGTGCCAACGCTGCCAAAACTCTACGAAGTCGCGGGCAAAAAATGGGTAGGCAAAATTAACCATTAGTCGAATACCAAAGATTTTTGCCGTACCGATTGCAATGTCCGAATAGCCACTGAAATCGCCGTAGATTTGGAAGAGGAAGAGCAGCGCACCCAAGAATAATATGCCAGGTCCGAGCGTCTCGTAGTTCATGAATATGTAGTCCACATACTGTCCACAGACGTCGGCAATCGCAATTTTTTTGAAGAAACCCCACAGCATTTGTCGGAGTCCATCTTTGGCTTGTTCGTAGTCAAAAGTTCTCGGTTTTTCAATTTGAGGCAGTAGTTTGGAAGCACGCTCTATTGGACCCGCTACGAGTTGTGGAAAAAAGCTAACGAAAGCAGCAAAGTTGATGAAATCTTTGGTGGGTTTCAGCTTTTTGCGATAGATGTCAATAGTATAGCTCAGGGTCTGAAAAGTATAGAAACTGATACCAACGGGCAGAATAATTTGGAGTGTTCGCACATTCAAATCTATGCCCGCCGCGCCGAAAGCTCCTACAAAACTATCTACGAAGAAGTTGTAGTATTTGAAGAAGCCTAACATTCCCAGATTGACCCCCAGACTGACCCAAAGCCAGTATTTCCGACGTTTCTTATCCGTTTCTTGATGGATTTGTAGCCCCACCAAATAATCTGCAATGATACTGATGAAGATGAGGGAGAGGAATTTCCAGTCCCACCAGCCATAGAAGACACAGCTCGCAATCAGCAAGAACAAGTTCTGCAACTTGAGGTTCTCATTGACCACAAACCAATAAATCACGAATACGATCGCGAAGAAGATAGCAAATTCTAGAGAATGGAATAACATTTAGTCCTCGGTTGCTTGTTTTCTGTTTGTTTTTAGAGGATGGTGTAAAATAAGTAGCAAATAAACTTGTCCTATTTCAAGGATTTCCACCGACTCACTTTTCGGGTGCAATATTAAGGAAAATATATATAGCAAGCCGATGCTTTGTACAAGTTCGTGCAAAAAAAGATGATCTAAGCCAAAGGAGCATCGTATTAAAGCGGTTCTAATTTGTCCAAACGCAAAACTTGAACTTTCCATTTGGTGTTTAAAAAAGGTATTGTACTCCATTTGGGATAAAAAATTGCATTTTCTTTTGATCACTTTGTAGAATTGTTGAATTGATTGTTCCTATCCTACCATTAGCAGAGCGTGCTAATGGTACAGCACGTCACTATCAATTCGACAATTGAACAATTTTACAATTCGACCATTTGCACAAATTTATCCCGTTTGCAGTATAAATATAATTCAGGTCAATGTCCGAAAATCGCTCAACAAGTATGCTCGGTAATTCTCTTCGGACATACTTGTTGCGCGATCTAAAATGCTTTACTGAAATTTATCTCAGGCATTGCTCAAAACTTCGTATACGCCTATTTTTTTATGCAGAATAGAACCACCCAACATCACCATCCTGCTTAATCTATAACTTTTGAAAGGAACATTTAAGATATCTACTTTTTTTGGTATTCCTGTGCAAGTCCATTGGTCGTTTGCACTCATCATTGTTTGGGTCATTTTCTCTGGCTACTCCAATGGCATGGATTCCAAAGGCACTTTTTGGCTAGGCATGCTGATGTTATCGCTTTTCGTATGCGTCGTCATGCACGAATATGGTCATGCCCTGACCGCTCGTCGTTTTGGGGTCAATACCAGAGATATTATACTGCTACCCATTGGAGGGGTAGCGCGTTTGGAAAAATTACCTGAAAAACCGATGCACGAATTTTGGGTAGCTATTGCTGGGCCTTTGGTTAATATTGCACTAGCAATTATATTGAGTATCTACTTTCTCATAGAGCCTTGGGAAAGTGTCCTCCAAGCTTTTCGCTACGAAGGTGGTGCGGTCTTGGCGCGTACTTTCATTCCTTATCTCATTGTTATGAATTTGGGCTTGGCGGCTTTCAATTTGCTGCCTGCTTTCCCGATGGATGGCGGTCGAATCCTTCGAGCTTTGCTTTCCATCAAAATGACGAAAGCAAAAGCAACCCAAGTGGCTTCTATCGTAGGGCAAGTCTTTGCGCTAGCGTTTGTAGTCGCCAGCATCTATCCTTTGAAAAGCCCTATGCTAACTTTGCTAGGCGTCTTTGTTTTTTTCATCGCTAGACAAGAAAATCGCAATATTCAGCGAGAAAGCAAACTTGCCAATACGCCCATCACCGATCTCTACCGAACGGATTTTACCAGCCTAGAACCACACGATACCATTCATACTGCCCACAGCGTCTCGCAACTCAAAAAAGAAAAGAACTTCGTCGTAGTCGATGAGATTGGTCGAGTCATTGGGGTGCTGCATTCGCTCTTTTTGCAAGAAGCCATCGAGCAAGAAGATTTTCAAGCACCTATCATGCTCTATATGAGTCAACACTACAATTGCCTCTCCAGTCAAGCTAGCCTGAGAGATGCACTCGTTCATTTTCAGCGAGAAGGTTACTCCATTATGCCCATCCTGACAGAAGGGAAATTGGTGGGCGTCATTGAGCAAGAGGATGTAAAGCAATATTTGACGAAGCTAAAGTGAATAATGGATAAGGAATAAATTTACGTTCTTGCCTAAGTCATTTATGATCAGTAAATCGCCAAAAATAAGAACATAGCTTTCTATCAAGTCAAGACTTACCAAATTTATGCAAGTCTTCATTCGATAAATACTAAGGTAGCATACGACCTTCCTTCAAGTATTCTTTCTCAATTCCCTTTATGATGTAGTCCAATTTTATGACCCAATCACCTTGCTCCAAGGTGCGTAAGCAGGCATACTGGATAGCATTCATGATGCTTGCTCCTGTTAGCTCATATCTTTGCGCTAAGGTGGTAAAATCTGCTTCTATTTTGAGCTTGATGGTTTTAGGAAAAGCATTTTCCCATAGACGTTTTCGTTCCGTCGCTTTTGGAAAAGGAAAGTGTATGATAGACTGGAAACGACGCAAAAAGGCTTCATCTATATCATTTTTTCGATTGGAAGCCAAGATAACTAGTCCGTTGTAGGCCTCCACTCTCTGCAGGAGATAAGCGACTTCTTGGTTGGCGTATTTATCGTGTGCATCTTTTACGTTGGTGCGTTTTCCGAATAAGGCATCGGCTTCATCAAAGAACAATATCCAATCCTTATGCTCGGCTTTGGCGAAAAGATTCGACAGGTTTTTTTCCGTTTCTCCTATGAATTTCGATACGACCATCGAAAGATCAATTCGGTAGACATCTTTGTTGGTATATTTACCCAATAAACTTGCCGTCAAAGTTTTACCTGTTCCTGGGGCGCCGTAAAACAGGGTTCTAAAACCAGGCTTAATTCGTTTTTTCATGCCCCATTCGTTCAGTAATTGGTTGCCATATTTCACCCAAGTTTCCAGTTCTCTAACCTGTACCAGCGTGTTGCTATTGAGGACTAAGTCTTCCCATTCCATCTGTGTTTCCAGTAGCTGTGCGGGGAATTGTATGCCAAATTTAGGACGCGCAACTTTTCCTGTATTCAACAAATCGATATACTCTTGCGAAAGAATAATTTTTCCACTCATTCGAG
>JBCDKV010000475.1:0-4618 GCA_038746215.1 Bacteroidota bacterium
AAGAAAAATGAGATATATACAGTCGTTATTCGCATGATAAACAAAACAACATCATCAACAGCTTAAACAAGCTATCTTCAATATTGCCCTCGAAAAACCTTCGGACTCATACCAGTTTGCTTTTTAAAATATTTGACGAAATTAGTCGTCTCTTCAAAACCCGACGCGTAGGCAATCTCTTTGATACTGTAAGACGTGTTGATAAGCAGTCGCTTCATTTCAATGATCAAAAAATCGTCGATGTAATTTTTAGCAGTTTGTCCCAGCATTTCTTTGGTGATTCTATTGAGCGTTTTGGGCGAGATGTGCAATTGTTTGGCGTAAAATTGGACACTCCTGTTGTTGAGAATGTGTTGACTGAGCAGCTTTTGAAACTCAGTATAAGCCGCTTGGTATTTGGATTTTGGATTCAAATCTCGATGCGCTTTGCGAATGCGCTCTGCTAAACAAAGGAAGATTCGGAGGGAGGCGTGCATGATTTCAGCAGTCAGTAAATCATCGGGACGATTGAATTCAACCAACATACGAGTTGCGAGTAATTCAAAGACATCTACTTGCTCGGGTGCTAATTGAATGACGGGTGGATAGAGGTGATAGTTGTAGAGGCTCAATTCTTGCATCAGATTGGAGTGGGCGTTGTCTCTCACCAAAAATTCTTCACTGAATAGCAGAAAAAAAGCCTCTCGTTCCATATTGCGCTCAAAAGCATGTACCTGTTCTCTGGAAATGAAAATGATGCTATTGGCGCGATATGGATACTGTTTGAAATCAATGTAGTGTATGCCTTCTCCTTTTAGCACAAACAAGATGGCATAGAAACGAATTCGATGCGGACGAAATGGATCGTGATCTAAAGCCTCATTAAGCAGAATCTCTTTGTTGCGAGCAATGCGGAAACCAAAAGACTTACCAGATAATGATTGTAGGCTGACCGATGGAATTTCGTTCATAAAGCGTTTATACTTAAAATAGTTGAGAATTGTATTTTTTGAGGAGAAGACTTTATTCTTAGTTTTTGCTTTGAAACTGTAAGCATATCTGGATATTTGAGCAGTTTAAAAGTGGAAAATAAGGATAAAAGCTGCCGTCAAAAGTTATAATTCTTAGCTGTTTTAAGTATAATTTAACCGACAACTGCCATCTGACTCTTTTGCGCAAAAACCACATCCATCGCTCGGCAAATCTTTTCGCTGGCTTGCTGCAAATCTTTTTCAGTATGCGCAGCCGATACAAAACCAACTTCGTAGCCAGAAGGCCCCAAATAGATACCATTCTGCAACAATTCGTGGTGCAAAACCTTAAATTTATCCATGCTGGATGCGTCAATCTGATCGGCGGTTGTAATGCGATTTCTACCGAAGGCAATCCAAAAAATAGAGCCAATTTGCTGGATCATCACCCCGTAGTCTTTTTCGTCGCAGTAAGACTGCATACTTGCTACAAATTTCTTAGTCTTAGCTGCCATTTTTTCGTAGAACCTTGCTTCTAGCAATTGCTGAGCAGCAGCGTAACCCGCCGCCATCGCTACTGGATTAGCAGAGAGCGTACCTGCTTGGTAAACTGCACCCTGTGGCGCAATATGTCCCATGATTTCGTGACTACCACCAAATGCACCAACCGGCATACCACCACCTATGATTTTGCCGTAAGTGATGATGTCAGGGCAAATATCATAATAACCTGCTGCTCCTTCAAACCCAACTCGAAAACCTGAAATTACCTCGTCGAAAATGAGCAGCGCATCGTACTGATCGCACAAAGTACGTAGGCTTTGCAAAAAAGAGCGATCTTGCAGCAGGAGTCCATTGTTGGCTGGAATCGGTTCGATAATGACGCAAGCTAAATCAGATGCGTGCTTTTTCATGGTTTCTTCCAATACCTTAGCATCATTCAACGGAACAACGATGGTTTCTTGTACAAAGGCTGCTGGAATACCCGCCGAAGTACTCACGCCAAAAGTAGCGAGACCAGAACCTGCCTTCACCATCAGAGAATCCACGTGACCGTGGTAGCAGCCTTCAAATTTGATGATTTTATTTTTGCCTGTCACGCCTCTAGCCAAGCGAATCGCAGACATCACGGCTTCCGTACCAGAGCTGACAAAGCGCATCTTTTCGATGTATCGGTTGTTACTTAGTATCAATTTACCGAGTGCGTTACCCATTTGATTAGGCGTACCAAAGGAAGTACCTTTAGCTACCGTCTCGGTGACTAGATTTCTAATTTTTTCATTGTTGTGTCCTAGAATTAGTGGACCCCAAGAACAACAAAAGTCTATGTAGGTATTGTCGTCTTCGTCGATGATGTGTGCGCCATTACCTTCTTTTATGAAAAGTGGTGGTCCAGAAACAGACTTGAATGCGCGTACGGGAGAGTTGACGCCGCCTGGGAAGTATTGTTTTGCCTCTTCAAATAATTTAGCTGATTTTGCTCTGCTTATATTCATGTTATATCTTAAAATTTTTTATTGCTTTTGTGTACAAAGATAACAGCCGAGGTAAAAAGTTGTGCTAAGGCGTTTTATAATTTGACAAATCTAGTACAGGAGCGTTCACTTATGCCTTTTCTATGAAATTAGCGGGAGATTTTAGTGCAAAAAGCTCATTTCAGCACAATGAAAAAGGTCAAGAAGTATTAATTCCTGACCTTTTCAAAATTGAAACTCCTGCTTTCAAAGCAGTATACTAATTATAGGATGAAGGTAGCCAAATGACTAACCAAACATTTTACCAATGCCACCCAACTTATCTTTCAGCATACCTTTAGCCATGTTGCCTACCATGCCACCCATATCCAACTTAGAAGTCAGATCACTTTGCTTCACGTCTGCATCTCCACTCAAAAATTGGCTCGCATTTTCCACGATAGAAGTCATACCTGTACCTGCCACCAAAGAAGCAACGGACTCTGGCAAACCTAATTTAGATAAGATATTTTGCATGAGCATTCCTTTCAAATTACCGAACAAGGAATTTTGCTGTAAACCAGCTCCTGAGCTATTCAACATGCCAAGGATACCACTGATGTTTCCAGCTTTTACTTCGTCGGTTAATCCCGTTTGCACAGTATCTTTAGCAATTGGTAATACCGCTTTGGCTTGCTCTAAATTGATACCTGTCTTTTCTGTCATCGAGCTAATGACATCTCCTCCGATGGAGTTAAATAACTGATCTAACATAGGTTGATTTTATTTATTGTTTATAAATTTGTTGGTTTTAGTGGCTATATTTTCAGACCGATTCAGCGTCGTAAAGTCACTAATGCGCAGCATATTTTTTGTAGCGATCTGAACGATATTTCAACTTATAGGATACCTAGTGAAAGCTCAACAATATACTCCATTTGGGATAAAAATGCGCATTTTCTTTTTTGTTGACTTGTTCAAGACGCCCAATATCAATGCTTTACAGTTAAACGAATAAACGATTGAAACAAGTATATTTGTTTGAAAAGGCTTATTCCATTCGCAGTATAAAAACTACCCTTGCTGCTTCCTCAACAATTCTTCCAAAATTTCTGCATCATCCTTACCGAGATTACTCAAAAGTACTTCGGCATCATCAGCAAAATCGCTAGTCGGGTACTGCTGAATGAAACGTTCGTAATACTGACGAGCCGTTTCAATATCTTCTACCTCATCGTCATAAACGAAAGCAGTAGTAAAGAGTGCAACTTCATGTTCTGGTGTGCCTTGGTAATTATTGACGATCCACAAATAGAGATCGAGGGCACGCGGAATGTCGCGCAAATAATGTTGCGTAAAATTAGCAGCTTGTTTGAGGTGAACCGAGACACTGTCAGTTTGTGGCGCAATCAAAGCGAGTGCTTCCGCCGAAGCGACGTAGTGACTGACAATTTTAGGCTCAGCTCGGCGTAAGGAATCATCTTTCGTATCCTCAAATAAGGCTGCCAAGCGTTCTGCTACTGGTGGTATGCCCTGCGGAAGTCGCTGTGTAATCGCTGCTGCCTGATCGTCTTTGGGAAAGGTCAGCAGATACGCCTGATAAGCTGTTTGCGCAGCCGCTTGATTTTGCTGCTGTTCGTAGGCAGCCGCCAGTGCCAGTGCATGTTTTGCTTTCAAGCTACCTTTCATCAGCTTTTTCAGTGCAGGTAGACCTTCTCGAAAACGGTTATTACTCAATTGCAAGTAGGCTTGCTTTTCGAGATATTGTCCTGTACTATCTGCCACATAAGCATCGAGTAGGGCTTGCAAATTTTCGCCGCTCGGATTTTCCTCATATGCTGTTTCCAGCGTTGCAATACTAGTCGTTTCGTTGCTGGACTGATCGTCTGATTGGCATTGGATGGATAGGAGTGCAATGGTGAGGATTAGAATATATTTATACATAAGTTTTGTAATCTAGTTTTTGATGATCTAATGTATAGAAACCTTCAATTTATTGGCAAAAATAAGAACTGTTTGCAAATCCTGTTTATAGCAGACTAAAAAATGCTACCTTCGTTCAAATAGTTGCAAAATACTAGCGAGGCAGTCGCGAAAAGCTAGACTTTGTTTATCTTATTTAGGACGGTATGCATTCCTGTGTTTTTTAACGGTTTACTTGAAACCAGTCTGAGTCAATGCCATGAAATCGTGCAATAAGTATGCTCGGTAAGT
>JBCDKV010000476.1:0-4606 GCA_038746215.1 Bacteroidota bacterium
AAATAGGTGATTTCGTCAAAAGCAATGGCATTGAATGCGCCCCTTTTATTGGCGACAATAGCCAGTAATTTGGAAGTGGTGCTGCTCAAATCTAGCAAATTCAAAACATCGGCAGTATCTCGCATTTGAGGAATTGCCTTGGGAGAAACAAAGCTCCCAAAGTCGATGGTATCAAAGCCAACCTGCAAGAGTTGGTTGATATATTTTGCTTTCGTTGCTGTCGGTATAAAAGGCTTCAAACCTTGCATGGCGTCTCTAGGACACTCAATTAGTTTTATCATGGTATCGGACGGATTGCGGGGAGTAAGTAGGTGAATTCGTTATAGGCTGTATCGCAAAGTAAAGTTTTTTTATTCTTATGAAACCACTTAACAGGCTGTTAACACATGTACAATAGTCGCTTCAAATCACATGCTCTAACTTTACCCTCTATGAAGAAAATTGCCAACACTTTTGTTTTTGCGATCTTGCTATTTAATTTCATATTTGCTCAAGATGGCATGCAACCTCCCATACAGGTCAAACGAATAGACGCTCCCATTACGATTGATGGCAAAATAGAGGAGGCAGCTTGGTTAGAAGGTCGTCCTGCCGAAGATTTTTGGCTCTATTTTCCAACTGATAGTATGCGAGCTACCGTCAAGACCGAAATTCATATGGTATTTGATGATAAAAATCTATACGTAGCGGCTAAATGTTATTCAGAAAATCAAGACTACACCGTTCCCAATTTAAGGCGAGATTATCGAGCGGGCAATAACGATAACATCACGCTGCTATTTGATCCCTTCAATGACCGTATCAATGCTTTTGTCTTTGGCATGAATGCCTACGGCGTCAGGAGAGAGGCACTGATCTCAAATGGTGGTCAAGACACTGATGACTTTCTTACCTCGTGGGATAACAAATGGCGTGGGGAAGCCACCATTCACGATGGCTACTGGATTGCAGAATTTGCGATTCCATTCAAAACATTGCGCTACAATGAAGGCGTAAAGACTTGGCGTTTCAATAGCTATCGCTTTGATTTGCAGTCGAATGAAACGAGTACTTGGATGCCGATTCCTCAGAATCAGATTATTATGAACTTGGCATTCATGGGCGAAATGCAGTGGGAAGAAGCACCGCCTAAGCCAGGTGCAAATATTTCTCTAATTCCCTACGGTATCGCTAATGTCAACCAAAATATAGAAGAAGGAGAAGCCGCACAAGCCACTATGAATATTGGTGGCGATGCTAAAGTGGCAGTTACAACTGGACTCAATTTGGACTTGACGTTCAATCCTGATTTTTCGCAAGTAGAAGTCGATCAGCAAGTGACTAATCTGACGCGTTTTGAAATATTTCTCCCCGAGCGTCGGCAATTTTTTCTCGAAAATTCTGACCTTTTCGGCAGTTTTGGGGCACCTCAAATCAATCCATTTTTCTCTCGCCGCATTGGGATTACCTACGATACGCTGACCGAGCAAAACATCCAGAATCCCATCTATTTTGGTGCTAGATTGAGTGGTAAAATCAATAACAACTGGCGGGTGGGACTATTGAATATGCAAGCTGCTGCTAACGAAGACAACGGACTGCCCAGCTACAACTATACTGTAGCTGCCGTGCAACGCAAGCTGTTTAGTCGCTCTAACATTGGAGCAATCCTAGTGAATAAGGAAACTTTTGAGGATTTAGACGAGGAGAGCGAATTTGCGCCTTTTAATCGAGTGGTTGGTTTGGACTATAATCTGGCCTCTTCTGATAATTCTTGGACAGGCAAAGCGTTTTACCATCGCGTTTTAACGCCCGAAAAAGAAGACCAGCAATTTGCACATGCACTGGCATTGTTTCACACCAAACGCGCCTACGAGCTTTATTTTATCCACGAGCGAGTTGGCGAAAATTTCGACGCAGCCGTTGGTTTTGTCCCCCGGACGGGCTTTCATCGCGTCATCACAGGTGGACAATTGAATTATTATCCAACGGAAGGTTTATTGGTTCGTCATGGCCCGAACGCAGAAGCTGCTTTTTTCTTCGATCCAGCATTCGGGAGAACTGACCACAGTATCGAAGCCAACTGGAATTTCTCTTTCAGAAGTAATGCGAGGGCGAGAATTGGTTTTGAGAATCGCTATACTTATCTGTTTGAAACCTTTAATCCAACACGTGTGGATACTAGCATCACTAAGGTAAGCTTACTGGAAGAAGGGGCGTATAATTTCACTAGATTTCGAGCTTCTTTCAATTCCGACCGTAGAAAGGCTTTTTCCTACTCTATTGCGCCCACGATCGGTCAATTTTTCAATGGCTGGCGATACGGACTGCAAGGCGGGCTGAATTTGAATTTACAACCTCGTGCTAGAATAGAATTGGACTACAACATAAATTACATCAAATTACCCGAAGGTTACGACTCTTCTTTGCTGGTGCTGGTGGGTCCTAGAATAGATATTACCTTTTCTAAAACGGTTTTCCTAACGACCTTCTTTCAGTACAACAATCAAGCCAACAATATCAATTTGAATACGCGTTTTCAATGGCGTTTTCAGCCTGTCTCCGATCTCTTTTTGGTCTACACAGATAATTATTATTCGACCGATTTTCGTACCAAGAATCGAGCAATTGTAGCGAAGATTACGTATTGGTTGAATGTGTGAGTTGGTAGAATTGCTCAATTGTTGCTACCTCAGTAAAATATCTTTTATTTAGCCAAATACTTGAAAAATAGAATGAAACAATCCATCATACACATTGCTTTAGTGGTAAAAGCGTACGACGAAGCCATTGCTTTTTACACAGAAAAGTTGAACTTTGAATTGCTAGAAGATACGTATATCGAAGCGGAGGACAAGCGCTGGGTAGTCGTAGCACCTCCTAATTCAGTGGGTACAACGATTCTTTTAGCAAGAGCTTCTAAACCAATTCAAGAAGACTTCATCGGTAATCAAGCGGGTGGCAGGGTATTTTTATTTTTGCACACCGATGATTTTTGGCGAGACTATCACGATATGATCGCAAAAGGTATTAAATTTGTTAGACCGCCCAAAGACGCTCCTTACGGAATCGTCGCAGTTTTCAAAGATTTATATGGCAACTTATGGGATTTGATTCAATTGAAAGCAGGTCATCCCATTGCACAGCGTGTACAGTAAAAGCCTATAAGCTGGACTTTAGCCTTTAGCTATTAGTTGTTGGCTTGTATCGTAAGTGCTTACAAGTCAGTACGATAAATTTACTTACATGCGTACTTTTTTACTAAATGTAAGTGAGTATAATTAATGCGAATAATGATTATACATATCTTGTTTTACTTGACATTTGCCTCAGATGTAGTTCAGGTCAGTATCCGCAAAATGAGCAACAAGTATGCTCAGTAATTCTCTTCGGACGGAAACACAAATTTCAACTTATTTTTCCCCGAAAAATAAGTTGAAATTTGTGTTTCCGTCCATAAAAAACCTTTGACATACTTGTTGCGCGATCTCAAACATTTTACTAAGGTTCAAAAGTTTAGTAGAACTGTTACTACCACAAAATATGATATTTTACTCGTTATTTGCATAGTTAATACAAGCTCAACGCTATCGGCTAATAGCCAACTGCTAAAGTCGAGATAAATACCTCTGCTTAATTTTTTTCCAAAAATCGCTTTATGTACCAATTATTGAAAATAATTTTAGTCTCTTTCTATTTAATTCCAACGCTACTGATTGCCCAAAATACAACACCAATACCTTTGGCAAGCGTATCAAAAATTCAATTGCCAGCCTTGGATAATAAATCCCTACTGAAAACAGAACAAGCACGCAGAGCAGCGGGTAAATTACCCATGTTTGCCGCCACCCACGACACCAATATCCGTCCTGAAACCCACGGCGATTGGACGTATGAAGACAATGGGAATGCTATTTGGCGGGTTCGTATCTACTCCAAAGGGGCGAAGTCACTCAACTTTGGTTTCACGCAGTATTACATGCCTGAAGGTGGGCAATTGCTGCTGTATACGCCAGATCGAAAAATTGTTAAAGGTCCTTTCTCGGTAGCCGATAACGAAGATCACGAGCAGCTTTGGACACCCATTGTGCCAGGAGAAGAAGTCGTGCTGGAAGTTCAAATTCCGATGGAGCAGAAAGACGATCTGCAGCTTCATTTGTCGGCAATCAATCACGATTTTGTGGGGTTTGAGTCGGTGCTTTCCCAGCGTTGCAATTTGGATGTTGCTTGCGGCACGGTCGATGGTTGGGGTATTGTAGAACCCTACCGCGACATTATTCAATCGGTGGGCATGTATTCCCTCAACGGAAGGTTTATCTGTACGGGTTTTTTGATCAATAATGCGCGACAGGATTGCACCCCTTATTACATGACTGCCGAGCATTGCGGTGCGACCAGTAATAGTGCGCCCAGCATGGTCGTTTACTGGAATTTTGAGCAATCAAGTTGCCGAGAAGTCAATTCCGCACTGAATGGACAGAATGGCGATGGCAATTTGGCGCAATTCAATACGGGCGCACGACTCATCGCTGAAAATGCGGCTTCTGATATGACTTTGCTGCAATTGGATGATCCAGTGTCAGATACAATCAATGCCTTCTATGCTGGTTGGAACAATACGCCAGCA
>JBCDKV010000477.1:0-4602 GCA_038746215.1 Bacteroidota bacterium
AAACTATTTCCAAAGAAAAAATAGTAATAATCGAGGATGCCTTAAGCGCAAATGGACCTCATATTAGAGCCATAAAGAAAGAAAATTTTAGATACATAATTAGTATTAAACCCAAAGGGAATACTTATTTATTCAAGTTAATGGATCGCATGGAAGCCCACAAAGATGGGCAGGTAAAGCGTTTTGAAGAACAAAAGGATGGTTGGATACATCGTTATCGTTACGCCAATGATTTACCTTTGAATAGTGAGCATCGCGATATTCGAGTCAACTTCTTGGAATACTGGCAAATAGACCCAGCAGGCAAAAAGGAAGATCGTCACTTTTCATAGATTACCGATTTTAAGCTCGGCAAAAACAGCAGTTATCTAGTAATGCGAGCGGGGCGTTCACGCTGGAAAATTGAGAACGAAACCTTCAATACACTCAAGAATCAAGGCTATAATTTTGAGCATAATTATGGGCATGGCAAAGAAAATCTATGCACCAATTTAGTCTTGCTCATGATGCTAGCTTTCTTTGTCGATCAACTCCAACAATTGCTCAATCCCTTATTCCAAGCTGCTTGGAAAAAAATCAATCTAAGATTGCCCTTTGGGAAGCCGTTAGAAGCAAATTCAATGAGTTTGTAGTGGATGCTATGGAGATGATTTGTCGGCTCATCATAGGGCAGCTTAAAGTCCGATATGAATTTTATGAAGACTCTGGATAGGCTTTTTTTTCCATCAAAAGTAATCTCTTCATACCAGATAAGCATCTTTGCTGACTGCTTTTGGGGACTCAAGCGCTAACTAAGCAACTGGGTGTTTATGGGCTAAATTTAAAAGTACAACCAAATAAGTTTGCATAATGATTTAAAATTGAAACTTTTAAATCATTGCCAGTGCGAAAGTTGTCTCAATATGATGGTATTTTACCTACCTTTGGCTAATACTGTACACTCAATAAGTCATCGTGGGAATTGCTGTTTTCCACCTTGTCAGAACCGCAAACTACTGATTATCAGTTTATAAAAATTCCAAACAAGCTCTTATGAAATCAAGCAGCAAGTAAGCACAAAAGCTCCTTATGCCGAACAAGTAGTGGCACAAGGTAGTTTCACTAAAGGTGCTTTGAACGTAAACAAACAAATACAAAAGATGATAAAACTTATGGTATCGCTTTCCTTAGCCGCCTTGATGCTGCTGAGTGCGATCTATCACATCATTAAACCCAAATTTTATGAACCCTTGATTCCTGCTTTTATTCCCAGTCAATTTGCAAATATTGTAACCGCCATCGCAGAAGGCGTCGTTGGAATTGCTTTGCTTCTCCCTACTTATAGAACATGGGGTGGATTCGGCTTTTTCTTACTGATGCTCGGCTTTTTGCCACTGCACACTTGGGATTTGCTAAAGGCGAAGCCCGCATTTGGCTCGAAAAAGGCTGCTGCTATTAGGTTGGTGTTGCAATTTGTTTTGATTTATGCAGGTTGGTGGGTTTGGAAAAGTTAGATATACAAAGTTGTCTAATTATACTTCACTCAGGATTTGGTGAATGCGAAGTTTTAAGCAATACTTGAAATAATTTCTGACGAAGCACTTAAGATCGCGCAACAAGTATGCCTAAAAGTTTTTTATGGACGGAAACACAAATTCTCAGTTATTTTTTTGAGAAAAATAACTGAGAATTTGTGTTTCCGTCCGAGGAGATTTCCTGAGCATACTTGTTGAGCGATTTTTTTGCACTGACTCAAGCTGCTCTCAAGTAAGATGTTAAGAAAGGTAAAACTCGTACAGCCCTGACTCGGGATAAAAATACATTTTAAGTTTGGTTATTTTGTAGAATTTCTGAATTGAAAAAATGTTGAATTGGACAATTTTACAATTCAACCATTTGGACAGCTTATCCCATTTAAAATATAGATAAAAAATAAATATGAGCAAAACAGCACTCATCACTGGTGCATCCAGTGGTATCGGCAAAGAATTAGCGATAATTCACGCAGAACAGGGCGATGATCTAGTTATCATAGCAAGAAGCGAAGGTAAGCTGAAAGCACTGCAAACGGAATTGGAGCAACAGCATGGCATCAAAGTACACATCATCGTAAAGGATTTGACAGACGAAAAGGCAAATAGGGAAATTTATGAAGAAGTGACACAAGCGGGAATCACCGTCAATTATTTGATTAATAACGCAGGATTTGGTGGCGTTGGAAAATTCCACGAACGCGATTGGTCGGTCGATCTGTCTATGATTCAATTGAATATCATCGCCTTGACTGCATTGACCCGTTTTTTCCTGCCTGATTTCGTCGCTCGGAACAGCGGAAAGATTTTGAATGTCTCTTCCACCGCTAGTCTTTTGCCTGGTCCTATGCAAGCGGTCTATTTTGCGACCAAAGCTTACGTCACTTCTTTCAGTAATGCCATCGCCGAAGAATTGCACGACACCAATATTACCGTCACCGCTTTACTACCCGGCGCAACGGAAACCGACTTCGGAAAGGTATCGGGCATGGATAAGACTGCATTGTTCGATAGTGCATCCGATGCTAGATCAGTTGCCCAAGCAGGTTACGATGGTATGATGGCAGGCAAATTAGATGTGCTAGCAGGACTGACTTTTGCGCAAAAAATCATGATGAAAACCATTCCGATTACGCCCAAAAAGATTCTGTTGTCACAAATTCGGCAGATGCAGCAAGTGAAGTAGTTGGTATTTTATTTATACTTAAAAATAGCCTGAGTCAATGCCAGAAAATCGCTCAACAAGTATGCTTAATAAATCTCTTCGGACGGAAACACAAAAACCTTTTGGTCATACTTGTTGCGCGATCTCAGAAGCTTTACTAGGACTTGTTCCGAGGGTTGTTCAAAACTTTGTACATGCCTAAATAAAAATCAGCAATTCAGATGTCCCTTTTGAAATTTAGCAAATCTATCTACACTTGCTTTTTAGTTAATCACGATTCATCAAATCACGCATAAGAACTATCATAGATACGAATGAAATCTGCTTCTATCAGTTCGTGGATGGGTTTCAATTGATAGACTTTTTTATCGAATAATTCTTCTTCGTAAGGAAAATCGGCGAGTAAATCGCTTTGTAGTTGTGGTAATTCATGTACAAAAGAATTGCCTAAAATGAGACCAATTTTAGATAGATCGCCTAGAAAATATTCTTCCAGCAGCGGAATGATGCGACAAGCAAATAGATTACGCAGATCATCGAGGGTAGAAACATCATAAAAGTAGGCATGTCCCACGCAATAATCTCGATCCAATAGCAAGGCAATGCGATCATTGAGGGTCGTGAGCAAACGCACTAAATCCACGCCTGCCAATACCGATTGGTGTTGCAATAAATCCGCTTGGGGCTGGATGTGATTAAAGGTAAATCGGCGGCGGAGTGCGATGTCCAAATTGGTGGTACTGCGATCTGCCGTATTCATAGTGGCGATGATGTACAGATTGGGTGGCACAGCAAACTGCTCTTTGGAATAGGGCAAAAGCACAAAAAGTTCTTCGCGAGACCCCATGCGTTTATCATCTTCCAATAGCGTAATCAATTCCCCAAAAATGGAGGCGATATTGCCTCGATTGATCTCATCTATGATAAGCACGAAACGATTTCCTTGTTCCCATTCGGCTTGCGCATCGCGTACTAGACGTTTGAAAATACCATCTTCTATTTGATATACGACTTGCCCTTCTTCTAATTGAGGCTTGATACCTTCCACAAAATCTTCGTAGTTAAACGACTGGTGAAAACTAACAAAACCGACCGTGCCACATTCCATATAATATTCAAAACGCTCGCGGAGGGTCATCCGATCTTCGAGTGCCAGTTCATCTAAGGTGCGATGCTCCAATATAGAAAGTGCGTAATTGATGGTTTGGTAAGTTTTTCCAGTGCCAGGCGGGCCGTATAAAATTTGATTAAGAGGCTGATTGAGGCGAGGTCGGTAGTCGTAGTTTTCCTGTGGTTCGCGCATATAATCCAGCCCAGTCACTAACTCTAGGATGGCATCGTATTGCGCTTTGGTCGCTTGATAATTAGTTTTGGGCAAGCCTGCGTAAAAATCTTCAAAAGCTTTGCCAGTAGGTAAGATTTCTTTCGTGATAGGTTGATTCCAGAGGTTGTATTCTACTTCCAAACGAACCCGTGGGGTACGTGCTGGTACGACTTGAAAATAATTGCGTTCTACAGGTGTCATTTCAATCGCCCCCACTTCGGAACTTATCGTGGCGAGTGCATATACACCTGCTGCCTTGCCCGTTTGCCAAATGATGACTTTATCACCAATGCTAATGCTTTTTTGATGCGATTTCACGGCAAAAGTTTCCAGAATTTCTGATCGTAAGGCTTCTTGTAGTCTAAAAATTTTTGGATTTGCCTGAAATAGCCAATAGTTCATCTGTATGCTGTGTTTTCATTCCCAATTTACCAATTTTAGCGACTTCAAATTTGAAATTAGGGGTGTACGAAGTCTTACTTCTCTTAACAGAAAACAGTCTGAGTTAATGTAAGAAAATCGCGCAACAAGTATGCTCAGTTAGTCTCTTCGGACGGAAACACAAATTTTTTTAGAAAAATTTGTGTTTCCGTCCATAAAAA
>JBCDKV010000478.1:0-4596 GCA_038746215.1 Bacteroidota bacterium
AACCACCAAACGTCCATCTTCTTTTACTTGTTGGGTAGCGTCCTTTTGGGTGGGGACTAAGCGATAGCGCAACACAAAAGCCGTGACACCACGCTGCGCCAACCAACGGGCAACTTGATTGCCTTCACTTTCAATAGAATGTCCATACAAAGCACCACCTGGGCAAACAACGACCGCTGTTCCTGTAGCCGTTCCTTGAACAGGGCGAAAAACTTCCATGCTCGGTTTCGATACATTGGTGACTACTTGTGTGTTCCAATTTTCGGAGTAGTACTGGCTTTCCTCTGCTTCCCATTGGATGGTGGTGTCTACTTGTATTGCTGGAAGCTCGATTATTTCTTGTGCTGCCATTGTCGTCTGCAGTGAGATGCACAAAATGAGACCAATGAAAGTGGTGGTAAGCTGTTTTTTCATAATTGATTTGACGATTGATTTACTGATTCCTAGTTCCATCGCCACAAATATACATCAAAATAAAAGTGAACCGCTCCATGATGCTTTTGTTAGAGAGTAAATTTATGGATTGATCAAAAAAATTCAAACCAACCCATGCAAAAGATATACTTTATTTCGATCAGTGTACTCCTCTTCATGCTATGCGTACAGTGGATGGATCGAACAGCAAAAACAACGGATGATATGGAAGCAGCAAAAAATGTCCTGAAAGAAGATTTACAGTTGTGTTGTACCGACCCCATGACGGGTTTCTACCGAGATGGCAAATGCAATACTGGCCCGCAGGACTACGGAACGCACGTAGTTTGTGCCATAATGACTGATGAGTTCTTACAATTCACCAAAGGACGAGGTAATGATCTCAGTACACCCGTTCCCGAATACAATTTTCCAGGACTAAAAGCAGGCGATAAATGGTGTCTGTGTGCATTGCGATGGCGAGAGGCCATGGCAGCAGGTGTCGCACCGCCCGTTGTGCTAGCTAGTACACACCAAAAGGCTTTGCAATATGTGAGTTTGGAAGATTTGGAGGCGCATGTTTTGAAGTAGCTGTCTTGTTGACTTGACTTTAGCCTTTTGCTATTAGCTGAATGTAAAATGCTAATGGCTAAAGTCGAGGTCGAAAGCTTGCTATGTTATAGTAGACGATTTGCTTTTTTCTATGTCCAAATAGGCGTGTGCGAAGTTCTGAGTAACACTGGGAACAAGTTTTAGTAAAGCTTCTGAAATCGCGCAACAAGTATGCTTGAAGGGTTTTTATGGACGGAAACACAAATTCCAACTGATTTTCCCTGAAAATCAGTTGGAATTTGTGTTTCCGTCCGAAGAAATTTACTAGATGTACACTCCTAGTTCTCAAAGTACAGTATGATGATTTTTGTACGAAATTTGACAAGTTTATCTACTTGCTTGACATCATTTCTGTCCACAAGGGCCACCCCAATTGCTGATTTTTATGAAATAAAAATTAGCAATTGGAGTACTAAAGTGTCAACTATTTTTACGACTCCGATAAATATGTCCGAAATTTATCCAAAGATTCTACGTATAAAAAAAGCGCAGTCGGTACCATGACTACGCTCCAAAATCCAAATCATAAAAAACTTGATTGGGTGATAATTATTCATTGTATACTATCCCACAAGAGGACATGAAATGTTATATATTTATGTACGTGATACAAGTTAATCTTCTATAATATCATCAAATACACTGGGATGCCTTCTTGCATGAATGACAGCTAAAATTTCTATATCTTCTTTTGCAACATAAAAAACGATATGCTTTTTTCTGTACAGTATACACCTTACTTTAGCCTTTTGCAGTTTTTTAGAACGACAAAAACCATATCGTTCAGGCATGAGCATTAAGCCCTCAGCAGTTTCTAGTATCCCCTCTACATACTCTTCTGCATATTCTTCTGAAATTTGATCAGATAACCATTCTTGTATTTCCACTAGTTCTAAAGAAGCCCTGAAAGACCACCTTACTTTTTGCCCATTTGACGCCATACTTTCAAAAATTTCCTTAGTTCAGTAGTGGTAAAAAATTGTCCATCTGCAATTTCTTGTTCCCTTTTCTGTAATTCCATAAATAGCTCTTGTTCAGATAATTGTCTGCCATCAAGTGCCCAGCTTTTGGTCTCCTGAAAATGCTCTACTACACCGACGTTTTGGAGCGATTGTATAATCTTCACAAAATCATCCTTTGTGTTTGGTTTGACTTGAATCTGATATGTCATAACAAATAAGTTTAATACGACCAATTAGGCGTATACGAAGTTTTTAGTAACGCCCAAAATAAGCCTTAGTCAATCTCTTGAGCATACTTATTGCGCGATTTTCTTGTATTGACTCATTGAACTGTATGTTAAATTTATTCGCTTTTTTGACCGAGGCTATTTTGGAATATATCAAGGCATTTTTTTCTGGCATAACGAGTTATTCTTGCAAAAAAATAACACAGATAGATTTCAAAAGAGACCGTCAAAAGGCGAAGCTATTTAGTTTACGTTGTACTAAGTCTATATTCTGTTGAAAAAACAGGACTTCGTATAATCCTAACTACCAATACAAAATGGTACTTACGATAGTTCAAAAAATGATTTTCTGGTCAGTGTAAAGAAAATTTAGAAGGATGAAAGACCTCACCTGTGGAGCTGTGGAATTGCTAAATTTAACACTTCCACCGTTCAACAAGTATATTCATTTTTCCCTCAATTTACCAATAGCCAACAGCCAACAGCCAATAGCTACCCCCCCCTTCACTGCTTCAAAATCTGTTGATGATACAAGCCCTCCTTAGTTTGTATACGCAGCGTGTACAGTCCATTCGGGACATCTACTAGATCAATGGATTGACTAGGTTGTTCGTACACTCGAAGGATTTGTCCCTGTGCATTGATGATGGCTAATTGTTCGATGACTAGTCCTTTGCTATTGCTCCAGTAGAGGATGTCTTGCGCAGGATTTGGGTAGAATTGTAAGCCACTGTCCACAAAATCGTCCGTACTCGTCGTAATCTTGATACCACGCTCTTCTGGGAAAATAGGAATGACCGTTTTATTGGCATCAATGGCACGTACTTTAGATACTTTGACCGATACAGTTCTCAATCCAACGATGTCAACAATGATGCCCGACATGAGCGCAATAACGCCGTAGCCCGTTACGCTTTCACCATCGGTTCTAGTGATCGCCACTTCTAGCAAGCCACTGGTAGGATAAGTACGCTGAATCATCAACAAATCTTCGTCTGCGTCGCCCAACCAAGTATCGGGAATGGTAAAGCGCAAACTGCTCGGATCAATCACACGTGGATCGTACTCAATATTGAAGGCAATACCATAAACCGACTCGACCGTCTGATCTTCCGAACCCAATATGACGGGGAAAGAAAAAGCTGTACCATCAGGGAAATCACCTGTTTCGGGTAGATCGACAAAGATGCTTGGATCGCCTTCGGTAGCAATCACACCCTCATCTGCTTCGGGTGGAGCGGCAGTGTCATCACGACTCAGTCCGTAGTTCGATTCAATGACTTCCACATCCAATTTATCGATGCGTCCATCTCCATTAGTATCGGCATGTTTGTAATTCACACCATCTTCAAAGTTTTGCTGCCAGCGTGGTGCGTTCAAGGCAGTAAAAGCAATCGTAGTATCAGCGCGAGCTGGTCCGACTGCGCCGTGGGCTAATCCAATATTTAGCAAATCAAAGTGATGAACAAAGCCATCATTATTGGTGTCGCCTGGCCAAAGATCGCTGGTATCAATACTGCATTCGGGGGCTTCCAACTGTTTGCGGATGGCACAATTTCTATCTTGCCCAGCAACGACGGCAATGGTAGCAGATGCTCGTCCGTTCAAATCGAAACTCGGAAAAAATAAGGGATTAGAGCCATATGGATAAGTTCCTAGCAATTGATCTTCCACAAAGACAGCATAGCCCATACCAATTGGATTCTGAATGTCTAAATTGATACTCAGTGGGAAAGTACCATCTTCACGGCAGATTTCTCCGACGTCTAAGATCAGATCATTAATGTTACATTGACTAGCGCAACTGACGGCTCGAAAACGAGTTCCATTGCGGCAAGAGCGATCTTCTCCATCCACCACATTCACTCGATAGATAGTATTGCCGTCTCCTGAGAATGGGCCGATGGTCACAAATTCCTGCTCGTAGCTAAAAGGACCAAACAATTGCCCGTCGTTCACTTGAATGAAATAGCCCGTCTGGTTAGGTTGTGTGGACTCGACGAAGATATCTACTTTGAACTCATTGTTCTCACAAATAAGCGGTTCTGCTACCACTCGACTGATGTGACAATTGGAGGTGAAGCAAGGTGGGAAAAACGCTTGTTCCACACAGCAATTAGGATTATTTTTGACGCAAAGTCCAATTCGGTGTAAGCTATCAATTGACGTGCTGACGCGAAAATCATTATAGACAATTGGTAAGTCAAAAGCACTAAATGTCCGAATGCGTAGACCATTGTAGAAAAGGTCTATGGAGTCGTTGGTAATACTTTGGGCATCTACATCAATGACTAGATCAAAACTACCATCTTCGTTGCATTCGCCCGTTTCGACAGAAAGATCAGTGAGTCTACAGGTCTCGGAGCAAGGCGAAGTGAACG
>JBCDKV010000479.1:0-4579 GCA_038746215.1 Bacteroidota bacterium
ATTTTGTTGTACCTCGCCTTGTTCTGCTTGATAATAGTCATAGCGATACCAGTCGGCACACCATTCCCAAACATTGCCAGCCATATCGTATAGACCATAAGGATTAGCTGGAAAAGTCTTGACGGGCGCTGTACCAAAATAGCCGTCCTGTTCTGTATTCTGATAGGGAAACATGCCTTGCCAAAAATTAGCTTTGGCTTCACCTTTGTTGACATCTTCGTTGCCCCAAGGATATATATTTTCTGTTCTGCCGCCACGAGCTGCCCATTCCCATTCTGCTTCGGTTGGCAAGCGTTTGCCCGCCCACTTCGCATAGGCAGCCGCATCTTCCCAAGCCACTTGCACGACGGGATGATCCATTCTATCTGCGATGTCGCTATCTGGCCCTTCGGGATGCTGCCAATCCGCACCAATTTTCCAAGCCCACCATTGAAAGTGATTATTCAAAGAAACGGGGGTTGCTGTCGGGACGAAAACGAGTGAACCAGGCTGTAACAAACTGTCGGGCGGTTTAGGCGTATTGGGTGCTACTTCTTGTTTCATTTTATCCCAATCAATGGGTCGCTCTGCCACGGTCACGTAGCCTGTTGCAGATACAAATGCTTGAAACTGTTCATTGGTCACTTCTGTTTCATCCATCCAAAAGCTATCTATTTGGACGCCATGTTTAGGGAACTCATCTTGGCGTGCTTGGTTGTTGTCGCCACCCATTTGAAAAGTACCTGTCGGGATCAATACCATGCCGTCTTTGCTTGCATTAGGCACTATTTTTGCTTCGGGTGCTTCATTCAGTTTCTCTTTGGCAGCGAGCCGTACTTTATCTTCTGATTGGCAAGCATTTAGGAGCGAAAAACTCAGGGCAACCAATAAAATTACAAATCTTCTTGCTTTACTCAATTTCATCTTTGTCTGTTTATTTAGCTAGCAAAGATAGCAGAAGTTCTTTGTTGTGTAAGGGGTATTTTTGACATATTTATCTGAATCGCAAAAGTAGCTGACACTTTAGTTCTCAAATTGCTAATTTTCATGAAATAAAAATTAGCAATTTGGGTAGTCCCTTCGGACAGCAATGATGTTGTTTTTGATGGTTTTTTCCAAAAATCATCAAAAACAACATCATTGTTTTCAAGAAAGAATGTCAATCGAGTCGATCTTGTCCTGTTTTCTATCTTTTTTTAAAAAATAGAAAAACACACCACGAATGAAGATACTTATATCTCAATTGGAATATTTACCCAAGTCTCTCCCCACGCAAAATTGATGCTATCGCCTTTGTCCCCGAACCAAATACTCATGGCTTCGAAGTTCTGAGGCGCTTCCTTTACCGCAGCTTCCACACGGAAGACATCCTTGCTCTCGTCGTAACGATAAGCTCCCCACTGACCCAATTGGTCACTGAAAATGACTGTCCACTTATCCGCTTCGGGAATAGCATATATCGTGTATGCACCTGCTTTCAACTCATTGCCGTCTACTTTGATGTCAGATGTCAAAAAGATCTCTGTGGCTTGATTTGCACCCAATCGCCAGACTTTTCCATAAGGATTTTTGTTACCCAACATATCGCGTCCTCGCAAATGTGGTTGATTGTAGACCACTCTGACGTAAGTATCGCCTTGCTGCATGTAGGAAGAAGCCATTGGACTCTTGGGTGCTTCTACTGCTTCTCCAGAAATTTTATTCAGCGTCGGACGAACCTGTAACTTTTGCGCCGTACTGACGGCTACTGCAAAGCAGCAAAGACTCAAACAAAGAATTAGTTGTTTCATAAAAATAGTTTAATTTAATGATCGTCGAGTACAACAGCTTCTCAGAAGTGAATACGCAGCGATCATTTTGATAATAAAGTGAAGCCATTGGACTTCGATCTTCCAAACGATATTTTTAGCAGTGGAGGTTTATCGAAAATTGTTAAGGAGCTGAGAAAGGGTGGAATGAAAATGAAAACTTGGAATGAAAATACAAATGGGAAATAAAAAGCTTCAATGAAAATGAAAACACAAATAAGAAATAAAAATGAAAATGTCAAAAGTTAATAGTAGCTATTCATAGCGCATAAGCTTGCTCAGGGCAGTGTTTAAATTGAAACATTGTAGTAAGACCACACGTACAAATGATCGTGACTGCCATAATCTCACAGTGTCCGACAAGCATACAACAAGCCTTATAATCTATAATGAGATGAAACTTAAGCTATACACTTTACTAGCCCTTGCACTCCTTTTATCGAGTGTGGCGTACACACAGGATATACATTTCTCTCAGTATTATCACTCGCCACTCAATCTGAATCCTGCGCTAGTGGGTGTTCACAGTGGGGAAATTCGCTTCACGGGAAATTATAGAAATCAGTGGGAAAATGTTGGTGTAGATTATACCACTTTTTCTGGTGTGATCGAGCGTAAGTTTTATCTCGAAAAATTGCAGAATAGCTACTTCTCTGCTGGACTGCTTATCAATTACGATCAGGCAGGTACTTCTCAGTTGAGTAGAACCAATCTTGGGGTTTCTGCTTCCTATTCTTTGCAGCTTTCGCCCGTATTTTTTATGACGGCTGGCGCACACGTGGGCATCAATCAACGTGCTTTCAGGACCAGCGAACTAACTTTTGATAGCCAATTTAATGGCACACAATTCGATCCGAGTCGCTCTCGCGAGGCTTTTGATAATACTTCTATTGCTAATTTGGATTTGGCTAGTGGTATCAATTTTAGATTGCAACCACAGGATGCGCATCCACTCACAAAAAGAAGCAAACTGGATGCAGGTCTGGGCGTTTTTCATTTGACGACGCCGAAAGAAGGGTTCAACTTACGCGAAGATATTCGTTTGGCGCGCCGATATTCTGCCTATGTACAAGGTACAATCATGCTGAATCCTACTTTTGATGTGGTATTACGAGGCACCGCACAATTTCAAGGTACTTACCGAGAAAATGTAGTCGGTGGCGGGGCAAAAATCTTCATCAACCGGAAACCTGCTAGAGAACTTGCCGTGCTGCTAGGTGGTGCTTACCGCTTCGATAGCTTTGGCGATGCTATGATTCCACACGTTGAGTTTCATATTCAGCAGTGGATGTTGGGCATTAGTTACGATGTCAATATCTCGGAATTTCAAGCAGCTTCTGAACGTCGTGGTGGGCCAGAAGTAGCCGTTCGCTATTTATTCACACCTGTGAAGCCAGCGGAGAAAACCAAGGTTTGTCCGATTATATGATGCTATTCGCATACTTCCTTATTTGTTTCCACAAATTTAAAATTTTCTTACAACTGCCTTAATTGAGATCAGTTCAAATACTTTTTTAAATCACATTTTCGTATAATTTTGCGATGTACTGGTCTTACTTAGCCAGTTTTGTGTTCTATTTAAAATCATCACTGTTGTTGGCATTGGAGGAAGTAAGCTAACAACCAAAAAAACTATTTTATGCAAATACATAAATTGCTATTGCTACTAACATTTTCACTGACGAGCTTATACACGATGCAAGCTCAACCCGATAATTGGTACAACCTTGATTATGAAGAAAATAAAGTACCTGGGGTGAGTACCGAAAAAATGTACGAAAAACTCATACAAGGTAGAAAAGGCGAAACAGTCATTGTAGCGGTCTTGGACTCGGGTGTCGATCCAGAACACGAAGACCTCAAAGATATTATGTGGGTGAATGCCGACGAAATTCCCAATAATGGCTTGGATGACGACGGTAACGGCTACATCGATGACATTCACGGCTGGAGCTTCTTAGGCAACGCCAAAGGAGAGAATGTAAAATACGATAATCTGGAAGTGACCCGTATTTATCGGAAACTGCTTCCAAAATATGAAGATCGAGACTCTACGTCCATCACCGAAAAGGAGCAAGAAGAATATGCGCTTTATTTAGAAACTAAAAAAGCAGTAGAAGAAAATAGGGAACGCTATAAGGATGCTAAAATGATCGAGCCTTTCTACAACGGGCTGCAAACTTTGAAAAATCAAATCAATAAAGAAGAGATTACCATGGAAGATTTGCAAGCTTTTGAAACCGACGACCCAACTTTACAGCGGGTGTCTGGTGTCCTGCAACAATTCATGCAGCAGGGCAATAGTTTTGAAGCTATTGCGACGCAGATCGAAGCAGAGTACGAATATTACGATTCACGCTATAACTATCGCTACAATATAGATTTTGACCCACGCACGATCATAGGCGACGATTACGATGATCCTAAAGATCGCGACTATGGCAATAACGATGTGGAAGGTCCAGATGCGATGCACGGAACGGCGGTTTCAGGTGCGATTGCAGCGGTGCGCAATAACGATATTGGAGTGGATGGTGTCGCCAACAACGTAAGAATCATGGCGGTTCGTTGTGTGCCAGATGGAGATGAGCGCGACAAAGACGTGGCTAGTGCTATCCGATATGCCGTGGACAATGGGGCAAGCATCATCAATATGAGTTTTGGAAAAGGCTACAGTTGGGACAAAAGAGCAGTAGACAAAGCAGTGAAGTACGCAGCGAAAAAAGATGTGTTGTTGATCCACGCTGCGGGTAATGATGGTAAAGAAAATCTATTGAGTAATAATTTCCCAA
>JBCDKV010000480.1:0-4573 GCA_038746215.1 Bacteroidota bacterium
CTTCGCACCTTTAAAATTATACATAATTTTTATAAAAATGTAAATCTCTTTCTTGTATACTGCTTAAGTGTTTTTTATGCGAATAAAGGGCAAGTCTATCCACTTGCTTTAACTTCCTTTAGATAATCAAATTATTACACAATCTTGGTGGACTTCTAAGCACAAAACCGCATATTTGCTGCATCGCCTTTGTTCTTCTCTTCAAAACAATACAAGATGCAGACAACAATACTAGAAGCAGACTACCTCATCATTGGTAGTGGTGCGGTAGGCATGGCTTTCGCGGATACCTTACTTACAGAATTAGGAGACGCTACGATCATCATGGTAGATCGTTACGCCAAAGCGGGCGGACACTGGAACGTGGCTTATCCTTTTGTAAACTTGCACCAGCCTTCGCAATTCTATGGCGTCAGTTCCAAAGAATTGAGCAAAGGGCGAAAGGATGAAGTTGGCTGGAACAAAGGACTGTATGACCTAGCTACAGGCGCAGAGGTAAGTGCCTATTTTGATGAAGTCATGCGGCATACCTTCTTACCGACAGGACGCGTGCAGTATTTTCCACTTTGCGATTATAGGGGGAACTATCAGTTTGAATCTTTAATGACGGGCGAACGCTACGAAGTGAAAGTCAACAAAAAACTGGTAGATGCCACCTATCTAAAAACGAGCGTTCCCGCGACGCATACGCCTAGTTTTAGTGTATCCGAATCCGTCAACTTTATACCCATCAACGACTTGCCAAAAGTGCAGCAAGTTCCCGAGCATTTTGTCATCGTCGGTGGTGGAAAAACAGGAAT
This sequence comes from Bacteroidota bacterium, assembly GCA_038746215.1. Taxonomy (GTDB): domain Bacteria; phylum Bacteroidota; class Bacteroidia; order Chitinophagales; family Saprospiraceae; genus JAAUTG01. Next base: position 801 of record JBCDKV010000480.1, read on the forward strand.
AGATGCTTGCCTTTGGCTGCTAGAAAATGGCGTATCGCCCGATAAGATCATTTGGATCGTTTCCAGAGATGCTTGGTTAATTGATCGACAAAATGCACAGCCTACTTTGGAGTTTTTTGAGCATTCTATCGGCGCACAAGCCAATCAACTGGAAGCAATTGCACAGGCAGATTCCGTCGAAGACCTATTTGATCGACTAGAAGCAGCAGGTGTTTTGTTGCGCATTGATCGCGATGTCCGTCCAAAAATGTTTCACGGCGCAACTATCAGCCAACTGGAACTGGAACAATTGCGACGCATCGAAAATATAATCCGACTAGGAAGGGTAAAAAACATAACAACACAGGAGATCGTACTAGATAAAGGTAGCATAGCGAGCTCAAAGAACAACTTATACGTAGATTGTTCTGCTTCTGCGATTACGAATGTAACGCCTAAAACGATTTTCGATGACGATGTCATCACGCCGCAAACGGTTCGTCCTTACCAGCCCGTCTTTAGTGCTTCTTTCATTGCTTATGTGGAAGCCCATTATCCAGACAATAAAAGTAAAAATAATCTTTGCCAAGTCGTACCACTCCCCAATCACGATACCGATTGGATTCCAATGGTCGCGGCTCAAATGGTCAACCAATTTACTTGGTCACAGGACAAAACACTGCGACATTGGTTGAGAAATAATCGCTTGGATGGTTTCAGCAAAATGGTTAAAAACGTAGACCGAACCGACGAGCAGAAAATGGCAATTCTACAAAAACTCCGCAAAAATGCTATGCCTGCGATGATGAAGTTGCAACAATTGATTACCGAGCTGGAAACCAAGGAAAAACCAGCCTTTCAAAACCCACAATTTCAGGTCAAAAAGGACGCTTTTTTCCAAGGCCGCTTGGCAGAAACGCCCGATTCAGAACTCACATTGGAAGCAGGAGAGATACGTCTAGCTGTTCAACAATTTGCCTACACCTCAAATAATATCACCTACGCCATCCTTGGCAATCGGATGAACTACTGGCAGTTTTTTCCTGCCGCCGAAGCAGCAACGGACTGGGGAGTAATTCCCGTCTGGGGCTTCGCAGAGATCGTAGCATCGAATGTTGAGGAGCTAGCCGTGGGCGAACGTATTTTTGGCTATTTCCCACCTGCGAAACAAATAAAAATGCGTCCAGTAGGCATCAAGCAAAAGCGATTTATTGATGGTTCAGAACATCGCTCCAGCTTGCCCGCTGGCTATAATGTCTACACTAGAGTAAAATACGAAACAGGTTACGACGCGACTTTTGACCAAGCGCGAATGCTGCTGTTTCCGCTACACATCACGTCCTATTTCATTTGGGATATGTTGCAGGAAAACAATTGGTACGGAGCAGAACAAATCATTATTTTGAGTGCTTCTAGCAAAACGAGTACAGGTTTGGGCTATGCACTGCAAGCGGATAAAAATGCGCCAAAAACGGTCGGCGTCACTTCTGCTAGTCACCTCGCAAGCGTCGAACAAATCAACATTTACGATCAGTGTTTTACTTACGAGCAGATCGAAGAGATCGACACATCTATTCCGAGCCTTATCGTAGATATGTCTGGAAATGCAAAAGTACTCTTAGCCTTGCATCGCCAACTGGCGGACAACATGAAATTTACCCTCAACGTAGGTCTAACGCACTGGATGAACGCTAGCGCAAAACCTTTAGAGGGTATGATTACAGCGCGAAGTCAGTTCTTTTTCGTGCCCGCCCAAATTCAAAAAAGAATGAAGGAATGGGGTGTCGAAACTTATCACCACAAAACGACCGCTTTCCTCAAAGCAACGGCACTGAAATCTAAAGCATGGCTGAATTTCAGGGTCTTGGATAGCTTGGAAGCACTCGCCGCTGTTCATCCTGAAGTTTGTGAAGGAAAAATTCCCGCTACGGAAGGTATCATTGTTGATTTAATGTGAGGTGTTAAAGGAAATCCTCACTACTAAAAGCTAACTGCATAACATACTTCAATTATTGCTTTCTCTTTACCATTTTGCAAAAAGAAAAATTGGATTTTCTGTCGTTGATACTATACTTTTGCAAAATTGATTAAGTCTAAATAAGATTAGGTAAAGGCTCGATAAGGAACGATAAATCTAGGGTAAAAGGCTGATTCCAAGAATTGGAAGTCATTATTCTTCTATTTCTAGGTAGTTGGCATTTTCAGTATCAAAAAGAAAATATCAAGCGAGCTGGCAAAATTGCCTAAAAAAATTAGAAGAAATATGAGAAATGTATTTTTAGCTGCACTAGCTACCATACTGATGACCACCGCAGCTAACGCACAAACGAAGCAAGAAAAGGACGTTGCAGCAATCAAAAAGATGTGCGGCTGCTACGAGGTAGAATTCAACTTTGCAGAAACGTTCAGCTATTCAGAAGAAATAGATTACGAGCCATCGCGTACTAAGCGCACAGGAGCTTTGGAATGGGTACAACTCATCGAAGAGAGCGATGATGACAATTTGATGCTTCAACACTTATTAGTAGTGGGTAAAGGGGATGAACAATTTGTAATCAAGCACTGGAGAGAGGATTGGCTATTTGAGAATCGTGATCTCTACATGTACCACGCCGACAACAAATGGAACTACGAAAAAAAGTCTAAAGAAGACGTGGCTGGACAATGGACGCAAAAAGTATTTCAAGTAGATGATAGTCCGCGCTACGAGGGTTCTGCAACTTGGGTACACGTGGATGGTAAAAGTTTTTGGATCAATAAGACTGATGCACCACTGCCAAGACGCGAATACACCCAACGCAGCGATTATAATGTGAGTGTAAGGGGCAATCACATTGAAATTACGCCAGAGGGTTGGCTACACGATCAAGACAATCTAAAAGTATTGCGAAAGGATGGAAAAGAGGACTTTGTAGTAGCCGAAGAAAAGGGCTTAAACGTCTACAAAAAGGTGGACGATGCGAAATGCCAAGCTGCCATTGACTGGTGGAAAGACAATAACGCTATGTGGGCAGATGTGCGCAAAAGTTGGGATAAAGTATTTGGGAAAGATCAGGATTTGGCACTGAAAGATAAAGTGGACAACAAGCGACTCTACGAACACTTATTTTCACTTGACCCTGCGACAAAACCGAAGGAAATCAAAGAGATCATTATGAGTTTTGTGCAGTAGATGCAGGCTGGATATTAGGCTTCTACATAAAAAAAGGTGTTTCTTGATGGTTTTAGAACAAGTAGCCATCAAAAACATCTTTTTTTATAAAGTAAAACGGACCTGTCTATCTAAATTAGGGGTGTGTGAAATCTCATTTTTCTTGACAGAAGCAGCATGGGCTAATGTAAAAAAAAGCAAATTATCTCAGCCTTCTTAGTGCCTTAGTGGTTTGTTTTGTCCCAATGTCCAGTAGTCTAGCAGCTTCTTTAATTTGGAGAGCAAGCACCTTAGCAATAAAGATTTAGGCGATCTGAAATAGTATTTATGGTAGGCAAATAAAGGACTCTTACGGTAAATTTGATAAGTCTGCCAGCCGTGCACTTTTGCCCGCTCCCCTACCCTATACCAAACCTCCGCAAAGACCGCTTCCACTTTTTTTAAATCATAGGATTTTTCATTGACTAACACATCAAAAAGTTTCAAAAGCCATTGTTCAATGCGTTGCATGTCTGTTAGGGAAAGATCGGAGTAATTGGCAGGAGGAATGAGCAAGTGTGCTTCAAAATCTTTCGCAGAAACAGTTACGCCTTCTAGCCGAAATTTTAGGGCATAGACTTCCTTTAGATTCCTTAGAGTCTGA
>JBCDKV010000481.1:0-4558 GCA_038746215.1 Bacteroidota bacterium
ACATCATAGCATCTCCTTCTGGTGTCTGCTCGTCTTCTTCCTCCAATGCTTGCTCCACCGCTGCTATCAAGCCTTCCATATCGAAATCTCGGATATTGAACAGCAATAAGGCACGAAGCCCTTTCAGGTACAAATCTTTCATCATTTGAATAGCGACTTCGGGCGTGGCAGCGATGAAGGTTTCGTAGTCTAGTTCGAGGCTGATATTACATTTTTTATGATTTGGGAGGTATTCTAACACTTGCCTATGACTAGAAGATTTAGGGTCAAAAGCAATGAAGGTAAAAAAGATTTCAGTGACTCCTCCTCCAAAGTCTTCCAAGTTTACCTTTTCGTTGAGGCGATCAAATGGTGCAAAATTCAAGTATACATTAGCCTGACTATCTACATAGGCAGTGCATTCGAATTGGTTATCATCAAATTCAAATCCCATTGCCGCAAAATCCGCCAACTCCTCTACTTCACTAGATTCTTCGGATATGTTCCGTTTGATTTGGTGCTTACGCTTTTTTGTTACTATCGTATTGGTTTTCATATATCAAATATTTGCTTTCGGGCGGCGAATGTAACAAAAAAACTAGCTTTTCAAATAAAAAAACATTTAAAATGATTACTGAAAATAGTTGTGTAACTAATGTGCGTATTAAGCAAGGAGTTATTTTCCTATTGCCAGCAGGCTCAGCAATCCTTAAGGCTTACCGATACAATGGGTTCAAATTCTAATCTTAGAAGAGTAGCCAACTACTTGGGTCTGATGCTTATGTCATAGCACTTTACAAGTCTACAGGATTTACCACCAATAACTTTAGTTTCGCTCTATTACTGGCGACCAACAAGCCCTGCCGCTCTCCCGATAGTTTGATTAATTGTATATCGCGGACGTTTTCTTTGAGCATCAATCCGCTCTGCTCGCAAGTCAAAGCTTGGTAGCGTCCCGTTTCGTCTCCTCTCAAGACAAAGCCCGAACCTGCATCGTAGCGAATTGTTTCCGTCTCGCTGGCAAAGAAGTTTCCTGCTCCCACGATATCTAAATGTCCATCTTGATCTAGGTCGAGTACTTGTGAGCCAAGGAGTGGGCTGAGTTGGGCTTCGTTGGGTAAATAAGATGACTTAAATTCACCCTTGCCTTGATTTTTGAGCAACAAACTAGCAAATTCGTAAACTTTGTACTGCAAAGCGTTTTGCAGTTTTTCAGTATCGTAAATATCGTTCATAGAGGCATTGGCGAAACTGCTAAAGTCTTCAAATTTATCGGCAATGAAAGGCATTTGTTGGCTGCTACACTCACGCCCACGCAGGGGTACTAATTCTCCCTGATCTTTCTTGGATAATACAATATCACCTGTACCATTTTCGTCGAAATCGTTGTAATAGATGTATAGCGGCTTATCTGCTTTGGGATGGTATTTATTATTTTTACCGATATTACCGAGGATGTAATCGTCATCGCCATCGGCATCTAGATCAGCAGCGGTAATGCTTTGCCACCATCCGTTGGAACTGCTGAACTGCTGGGTGTTTGATTTGCTGAACTGACCATTTTCGTTGTCAAAAATCGTTACAGGCATCCATTCACCGACAACTATGAGGTCTTCATCACCGTCTTGGTCGTAGTCGGAAAATACTACATCTGTTATCATCCCAATATTAACAAAATCAGGAGCAATGCCCTCAGTAATATCTGTGAATTTACCAGATTGATTTTCAAGAAGATAGCTGCGCGGTGGACTCGGATATTTTCCAGCTACTAACCTACCTCCAATGACTAAGTCTAGATCGCCATCACTATCTATATCGCTGGCTGCAACCGCACTACCACTGGCAGTAATTTCGGGTAAAGCATCGGTAGCTTTACTAAAATTGCCTTGCCCATCATTCAGATAAAGCCGATCTTGATACCTACTTTCTGCCGCAAATTCATTGCTGCCGCTAACGACGTATAAATCTAAATCGCCGTCTTGATCTGCATCGAAGAAAAGGGATTTTTGGTCTTCGTATTTTTGATCTTTCGTAAAAACAGCTTCGCTACTTTTGACAAACCGATCATTGGATTGTTGCAAATAAAGCGTTCCTGCAAAACCCGCTGCACCACCTATGTAGAAATCTTCCAAACCATCGGCGTTCACATCCGCGACGGAAAGAAACGGCCCGTTTTCGGATAGTTTGTGTGGTAATAACAGCTCTTTTGCGAAGTCGTCGTAGTCTTTTTCTTGATGCTTGTATTGGAGTTGAAAAAGAGCGGTTTGGTCTTCAAAGTACGCTTCATTTTTGGTTTTTGGAGCAGTTTGCGACTTCGCTTGTTTATAATCTACTACTAGGGTTTGGTTAATTTTTGGTGCATTAATTTCCGTTTGTTTTCCATCTGGCCAGCGGACTTGTACGACATCTACTTGCTGAATGATCCCTAAGCCAAAATGCAAGCTATAATCGACGGTAGAAAGATAGCCTCTAGCGGGCTGCATATCTATTCTTTGCTGTTCTTCGCCGTAGAAAATCGTGACGCTTGCTCCGATGGCATTTTTGTTTTGCTCCGCTCCAAATAGTTTGACTTTCAGATAGTTATTACTTATTTTTTGGTCACACAAATTCTCATAAATGATAGAAGGCTCATTCAAATTATTCACCACCAAGTCCAAATCTCCATCTAAATCTAAATCGGCGTAGGCTGCGCCATTAGAATTGCTGCTGCTTTCAATACCCCACAATTCGTTTTGATTGCTAAAACTCAAATCACCTTGGTTGCGAAAGAGGAAATTGCTCACTTTCGTTTGTGGAATATCACTGAGCAAATCATCAAAATAGTTGCGATCTTCTCGCTCGTCGTAGCTGGCTTTTTGCGCCAAAAAATCGTTGTCGATAATGTCGCGATAAATGCCATTGGTGACGAAAATATCTTTATAACCGTCATTGTCATAGTCCATCAACAGTGGCGACCACGACCAATCGGTTTTAGCAACTCCTGCCGCCTGAGCAATATCGGCAAAACTGTTCTGTCCGACGTTCAACTGCAAGGTATTGCTGGAATACGGATAGTGGTAACCACGTCTAATGATGGTTTGAAAGTTTTCGGTACTCATACTGCCCATATTGCGTTTGGAACGCACGTGACCATTCATCGCCATATCAGCTACGTAGAGGTCATTTTTGCCGTCGTTATTGATGTCCGCATAGTCCGTTCCCATCGAATAGAAAGAAATATGCCTAAAATGCTTTTGTAGCTCATCTTTAAATGTACCGTCGCCTTGGTTGATGTACAATAAATCGGGCTTGATGAAGTCATTAGCGACGTAAATATCAGGTAGGTTGTCGTCATTGAAATCGCCAATCGCAGCACTCAGTCCCCAAGCTCGATTGAGTATTCCTGCCGCTTGGGTGACGTCCTCAAACTTTCCGTTGCCATTGTTTCGGTAGAGTTTATCCGAAAATTCGTAGTGAAAACCATCTTCGTTTTGCTTGCCCGTCATGATCTTGTTGATATTGGGCCAGTCAATTGGATGGTTGACGAGGTACATATCCAAATCTTCATCCGCATCCATATCAAAAAAGTAGGCTTGATTGGAGAAGGAAGCATCATCGAGTCCGTACTCGGCTGCTTTTTCGCTAAAGGTCAAATTGCCGTTGTTGATAAACAATTGATTGGTGCGGTAGCGTTCGCTGTCCATACCCGATTTGCAGACGTAAATATCGAGCCAGCCATCGTTGTTGATGTCGATGAAATTGACGCCCGTCGTGATTCCAAAATCTCCTGCTACCCCTGCGCTCAGGCTAATATCTTCAAATTGGAGTTTACCTTTGTTGAGAAATAGTTTGTTTTTACCCGTAGTGGCAGCGAAGTAAATATCAGGTAAATCATCATTGTTAATATCACCGACGGCAACGCCGCTTCCGTTGTAGTAGTAAAGATAGTTGAGGATATTGATGCGGTTGTTTTCGATGATGCTGTTCTCGAAATCTAGTCCTGTTTCTTCGGCGATTCGTTCTTGGAAAAGTTGAATGTTGGAGGTGTTGGTAGGTAAGTTTTGGTTGATTGGATTTTCGTTATTGCAAGCGAATATTAAGATTAAGAATATTGAATATCGAATATCGAACAAGGAATATCGAATATTGAAGTGAGGTGCGTTACACTTGAAGACTTTCACTATTCGATGTTCGTTGTTCATACTATATCTTTTGAATATCGAATATCAAACACGGAATAATGAATGTCGAAGGAGGTACACGTTTTATTGGTAACCTTCGTTATTCCATGTTCAGTATTCGTTATTCCTTAGTGCGCAGGATCTTGTACCAAAACATTAGGTTGCAAATCCAATTGAATTTGTGGCACTGGGAAGTGGTCGTCCTTACCTGCATCATATCTCGCGCCATTCATCCACGGACGTAATCCATTTTCGTTCTCCAAATATTTCGTTAAGGTCTCCGCATCTGCACTCCAACGGACGAGGTCGAAGAAACGCATACCTTCCAAAGCAAATTCTAAGCGCATTTCGTGTCTCACAGCTTTGCGTGCAAACTCTTGGTCTGGGAAAGACTCATACAATCCCAAAGAGTAGTTTGC
>JBCDKV010000482.1:0-4548 GCA_038746215.1 Bacteroidota bacterium
ATAATTGCTCGTTTATCTCGATAAAGTCGCTATTATTTTCTTCATCAGAACCGTAAACTATTGATTTTCAGTTCAATCCTGCTCCAAACAAGCTCTAAAGTGAATTTAAACCAAAAATTGCTTTAGCACATCAAGAAAAGCTTGTGGTTGCGCAGCATGTACCCAATGTCCAGCTTGATGAACAGTTTTCAATTGAGCGTTTGGAAAATACTGTTGGATGAGGGCTTGGTCGCTATCCAAAATATAGTCGGATTGCTCGCCTCTGATGAAGAGTGTATCGCGATGAAATTGTTCTTCGCTTTCGATATTGGCGAGTATGTTGGCGTAGTTCTTATGGATTTCTGGAAAGTTCATTTTCCATCGGTAGCCACCCGTTTTGTTGCGACTTAAATTTTTCAGTAGGAACTGCCGAATTCTTATATCTTCAATCCCTAAATGGAGTAAACCCTCTTCTGCCGCTTGTCGGTTCTGCAGTACTGCAATGGGCAGCATTTTCAAGGCATTCAGAATCAACTCGTGTCCACCTACGTAGGCTTTGGGTGCAATATCAACGACCACCAATCTTTCGACCATATCGGGATACTCCAGAGCAAATTGCATGGCTGTTTTTCCGCCCATGGAGTGTCCGATGATGTGTGCTTGGTGAATCCAATTTTGCTCCATAAAGGCTCGAAGGTCATCTGCCATCAAAGGATAGCTGAGTCCTTCAACATGCGGCGATTTGCCATGATTGCGCTGATCTAATAGGAAAACGTAATGCGTCTTAGCGAGTTGCTTAGCGATGGTTTGCCAATTGTCTAAAGTGCCAAAAAGACCGTGCAAAATAATGACAGCATCGCCTTGTCCGTAGGATTTATAGTTGAGTTCAAGCATAAGTGTAAGCCTTCACCGTGTCCACAAAGCATTTGATGGAGTCGAAGGGCGTATCTTTATAAACGCCGTGTCCTAAATTAGCGATGTGTTTGCGCCCAAATTGCTGCATCATCCGGATCGTAGCTTTTTCGACTTCGGTGGTGGAGGCGTAAAGTTGGCAAGGATCAAGATTACCTTGTAGTACTTTGTCTTCACCGACCCAAGCACGCATTTGTTGCGGAGTAGTGTTCCAATCGACACCAATCACTTGACAATCTACCTGTCTTAGTTCTTCCATCGCGAACCAAGCTCCTTTAGCGAAAATGGTTACGGGAACTTCCTGAATCGCACTGGCAATTTTTTTGAGGTAAGGCAGTGCAAAAGTTCGATAAGCGTCTGGCGTTAAGATACCTGCCCAAGAATCGAAAACCTGCACCAAATCGACACCAGCCGCTATTTTTTGCTTCAAATAAGCGATAGTGGCATCAGTGATTTTTTGCATCAAAGCATGGGATAGTGCTGGTTCTTTGTAAAGCATGCGCTTGGCTTTGGAAAAGGTTTTGCTCCCCGATCCTTCGATCATATAAGCAAATAGCGTCCAAGGCGCACCCGCAAAGCCAATGAGCGGAACACGCTGATTGAGTTCCTGCTTCATAAGTCGTACGCCCTCGTAGACGTACTCCAATTCATCGGCTGCTTGTTGTCCCGTTTGCAGTTGTTCGACCTGCGCTGCCTTGGTTATAGTATTGGGAAAAAGTGGTCCTTTTTTTTCGATCAGTTCGTAGGGCAGTCCCATGGCTTCGGGGATCACCAAAATATCAGAAAAAATGATGGCAACGTCTACACCTAGCAAATCTACTGGTTCGATACTGGCTTCTACTACGCAGGCTGGCGTTTTCACTAGTTCTTTGAAGCCTGATAAACTAGCACGTAACTTCCGATAGCCAGGCAGAGTTCTGCCTGCTTGTCGCATCAGCCACACGGGCGGGCGTTCCACTCGCTCTCCTCTGGCGGTGCGTAGGAATAAATCATTGTCAAAGCCTGTTTGCTTTTGTTTCGAGATGTTTTTTTCCGATACTGCTAACATAGATGAATCTTTCAATGTCTTTTGGGTAAATAAAGATTGAGGTTATCACTTTCACAGAGGTAGTGTAAGCCAAAAGGCTCGGTAAGCCCTAAGTAGTCTTTCAAGCTAATCCTGTCAGGTAATTTGGCGATTTTTGAATTTGGCATCCCATCCGCTAGCGGTTCACTACGTTGAAAAGATACTCAATCTTTTCTGCTTCGCACCACTTCGTGAATGTTAAAAAGCCTCGTCGTAGCATATGGCTATGCCTACGTTTTTTGCCTTGCTTAAATCCAAAACTCCCTCAAATTCCACTCGACATCATTAACTTGAAAAACTACTAAGGATTTCCGAGCCTTTTGTAGTTGCTACGATTTGTCCTTTTGAGGGATAATAAAGAGGGTAGTCCTATATTTGTAAGGCTATATGCGCCCTTGCTCTCTGCGTAATTTGCGAGCTTTGCGTGCAACGTAGCCTTATATTTGCAGCACTACCATAAAGAGATTAAGATCAAAGCTCAAACCCAGCTAACAGCTAAATGCCAACTGCTAATGGCTAAAGTCGAGCTAAATATCCTCTGTTACGACTTCTTCTTTTCCAAAAACCACCGCCCAGTCAATTCGTTGCGCTAAACCGTAGTTTTCCAAGCGATTATGATAGAAATATAACAAAGGGAAGCTCTGACTAATGATTTCCTCTTTTTTGTTGATTTTCAAAGGTTGATCGGCGTGATAGCTACCGAGCCGTTTGATACCATCTTCCAAGATACTATCAATATCTTTACTAATGACTTCTGACAATTTAATCTGACCTGCGTCGCGCATTTGGAATAAAGCAGATTGGAGTTGTTGGAGGATGATTTCTAGTTTCTGTCGCGAAAAAACGATGTCTTCGTGGGGTAGTCGCAGCAAGCCGTACAAATCGGTAGAAGTATTTTCATAGCGCAATAAGTTGAAAGCAGCAAAGGCGACCAAATGACTAGAAAGTACAATATTATCAGCGAAAAAACGCTCCAAAATGCGGTCGCCTAACCTTCTAGTGTAGACCGATTCTCTTTGCGGATCTCTATTGACTTGTTCATCGCTATACCGCTTGAAATAGTCCGCAATTTCTACCTTCTGACCATTCGTACCAATACTATTTCCTTCTTCATCCACAAAGTTCCCAACCACGTCCATTGGCTTGCCAAAAGCGACAACAATGTCGTTGGAAGTGGAGAAGAGTGTTCCCGCAAATTGTAAGAACTTGCGGATACTATTCGATCTATCTTTTGCTCTCAAATACATTTCTTTACCCGTTTGGCGCAGGTGCTGTTCGATTAGGTATTTGGCTTCCAGTACAAAATGATAGCCCAAAACCATCGGCACGACAAATATTTTCTCGTCTTTGCCCGCTTGCAGATTAGCCCGCTGTGCTTCTACGATAGTGCCCAATAATCCTAGCTTCAATTTGGTTTCCAAAGCTCCCGAACGCGAGCGTGTGCCACCTGGAAAAAAGATTGAGTTCACACCCCGTTTAGTGGAAAGCATGGACATGGATTTCAGGGTCTCCAGATAGATGGGATTTTTCTTTCTGCGATCTACGCGATAAGCACCCAGCCGATTGATGAAATAGGCGACGATACCCGAATTGAGGAGATTAAGCCCCGCACCATAGGTGAAAGCGGGCAAACCTGCAATACCATCCAACACATAGCCAATCAATATGGAATCCAAATTACTAAAGTGTGTCGGTACTACCACCACGGTTCCTTTCGTCATTAAGCTGCGCACATGTTCCACCTCTCCGTGTGCTTGCAAACGATCGTACAGCCGATAGCGGATACCCCAAAAACGACCCTGCACGGTATTAAGCATGCGCGAGAAAAAATTGGTGAGGAAGCGACGCGCAAAAAGGAAGGTACTTTTATTGAAAGTGCCGACTATTTCTTCGGAATAGCGGTGAATAATACTCTTGAGTAGACGTTCGTTGGTTGAGCGCGCCACAGAATCTTCTCGATCCAGAGATTTTTTGATGAGTTCTTTACCGATCTGTTTCCAAAAAGGTCGTTCGTCTGCTGGGTCTACTTTCCAAGGTTCTCGTTTCATTCGGATACGCTCCAAATAAAGCGTCTTGGCGATTAGATCATCAATATTATTGCCGTGTTTTTCTAGGAGCAACTCAAATACATGCTCGTCAATTTCCTCTACGAAAGCCTTCCGATCTTGGTGCATTTTATAAATTGACCAATCTTCAATTTCGGGAAATACGGGTGGATAGGCTTGTCGCTTTTTGCTCATTTTAATAGCTGTTTTAGGTGGAGCGGTTCTTATGGTTGTTGATTTGTTTAACTGTTGATTTGTTGATTCGATTAGATGCGGCTAAGGCTTGTTCAATTACTCTTCGAAGTTGTAAACTTAGTCCTTAGGATTGCCTAGTCGGTGGGTATTTATGCGAATAACGACTCTACAAATCTCATTTTTCTTAACATTTGACTCAGATATAGTTCAGGTCAATATCCGCAAATTGAGCAACAAGTATGCTTAGTAATTTTCTTCGGACGGAAACACAAATTTCAACTTGTTTTTTAGAGAAAAATAAGTTGAAATTTGTGTTTCCGTCCATAAAAAACCTTTGAGCATACTTGTTGC
>JBCDKV010000483.1:0-4545 GCA_038746215.1 Bacteroidota bacterium
AATTTCTAAAATCCAACCTACTTTGAGGCGTTTATAGAAATGGGGGAACGCCTGAAAATTTTGCCAAACTTCCTGATCTGCTTGCAAGCGTTTTTCGAGCCATGCGGGGATGTCAAAAGGATCGTCGGGCGAGCCAATTTGATCCCTAATCGGTTGCATACCCGCTTCGGTCATCTCTCCAGATTGTTGCAACTTCCAAACCCGCTGTCTGTTCAGTTCCGAGAGAAAGGTTTTCTTTTTTCTACGCGGTGTGATACGTTGAACATTACCGTCTGAGCAGTTCTTTTTGACTACACTATCTATCCAGCCGAAACATAGGCATGCCTCTACCAAATCATCATAGGTGATAGAAGGCTTGCCAGAAGCCTTGACGTATCTTTGCAACCAAATTTCTGAGGCTGTGCGGTGGTTTGCCTTTAGCCAGTTGTACCATTCCTGCCGATTGCGGGGATAAAATATGTCTGTAATTTCCATATTTACTGCTTTTCCTCCTCGTACTAGAAATGGTCAAAGCGAGCATTCTATCTACCCACCTGTTTCAGTCTTTAGAGAGGCGATTTGATTGTTCCACAGTTGTTTTTGGTCGTCTACCTCGTCGTCGTCACAGTAGTCCGTAATTTCTAATATCGTTTCTCCTGTGACTGGTGAGCGGTTCATGCGGAACTCCAAAAATTCGCCTTCATCACCATCTTCCCACTCAAATCTTAGCAGTTGATCTTGCACTGCTTCGATCAGTTCTGCCACTTCTTCCGAACCGCTCCACATGAAAGTATAAGTCTGCCCGCTAATGTCTACTTCGTCGCAAAACCAACGAACCAAACGAGCAGGCTCGGTAAAAAAATTGTACAATATATTAGGAGATGCCCTAAAAAGAAATTCCAATTCTATCTTAACTCTTTCCATGTTGCTTATTTAAAGTGGTGATGAAGTGACGCAATAAAAAATAAAAAAACGAGTTTTGCAAACTATTTGATAGAATTGATTGCGCAAGAAGTCTAATATTAAGCTGTTCGCCTTAACTCGACTTTAGCCATTGGCAGTTGGCATTTGGCTATTAGCCGATAGCTTTTGGCTTACAGTGATTATATTTACTTACAATTAGTTAAAAAAAGTGCGCATTCAAGTAACTTTATCGTACTGACTTATGAGAATACTTACGATACAAGCCAACAGCTAATAATGCGAGTAACGACTGTACAAATCTCATTTTTCCTAACATTTGACTCAGATATAGTTCAGATCAATATCCATAAATTGAGCAACAGGTATGCTCAGTAATTCTCTTCGGACGGAAACGCAAATTTCAACTTACTTTTCTCCAAAGAATAAGTTGAAATTTGTGTTTCCGTCCATAAAAAATCTTTAGGCATACTTGTTGCGCGATCTCAAGCATTTTACTAAGTTTCAAAAGTTTAGTAAAGCTGTACTGCCACGAGGTGGAGCATTTTACCCGTTATTCGCATTAATAGCAAAAGGTTAAAGTCGAGCTTAAAGCTTAGTAACGGACAAAAAATAAGTTCCTCATTTTGACCGAGCAGGTTTTGTTCTACTACAAGGCGAAAAACGTAGGCATCCTTTCGGCTAGCGAGGCTTTTCAACACAGTAGTAGGACAAAAGATGCCGTCATAAATCGGGAAGTTATTATTTGACCGTTACTTATCTCAATAAACTTAGCTTTCCTTTTTGTTGGTGCGACTCAACTTTGCCTTCATAACTTTCCGTGAAAAAAACTTCGTAGTAATAGACATCGGCAGTTAAACTATTGCCTGACCACGGTACTTCGACTTGCTCGCTTTCAAATACCACCTGTCCCCAACGATTGAAAATGCGCATGTAGAACTCGGTGATGCCATATTCGCAATCGTAAACCAAACCAAAAACGTCATTCACCCCATCACCGTTGGGCGTGAAAACATTTGGCATTTGCCATTTGCAACTACACTCTCTAAGTTCAACCTCGTAGCGATGTCTACGCGTGAAGCCACAATAAGTCAAGTCTACCCAATGCGAGCCGCTACTCGAAAAAGTGGTGTAAGCTAAGGTATCGCCATTGTCCCAGCGGTAGTAAGTGTCTTCCACCAAAGTATTCAATTGGAAGGTGTCACCATTGTAGCAAACCGTGGTATCGAAATAGGCATAATTGAGTGGTTTTAATTGAAAAGTATTGAAATCATCGCTATTGTTGGCAAGACGATCTTCGTAGTATTTGAACTTAAAATCGGCATCACTAAAGGCAAAAGGTAATTGCTCGTTTTCGTCATTGATAACAGCATAAAAATGACCGTACTGAGAAGCAAGAGTGGTATAATCAAAAACTTCACAGCAGTTGTGCTTGATTTCGGTAGGCGTAGTGAATGTACTCAAAATATTAGCAGTTTCCACTAAAAAAGGCGACTGATCGTAAAAGCGCACGGGTACACCCGCTGGGATGGGTGCAGTCCCCGAATTACAGATTTCAAAGCGAAAACTAATAGAATCTCGACCACACACAAAACTTTCGTCTTCTAGTGTTATGGTGACATCGGGTATAATCGTTCCGACCTGCACGAGTACTACTTTTTCATCCGTGCAGCTTTGTGCATCTGCTTGTAGCCCAAATTCATAAGTGCCTGGATACTCAAAAACCCAGGCTATATCAGCGGTTTCAGCCACCTTTTCACCATCTAAAGTCCAAGCAAAAGTATTCGCGTCTAAAGATTCATTCGTAAATCTCAAAGTGTCGCCTGGCAAAATATTTAAAGTGTCCACGGAAAAGTCAGCCGCTGCGGTGCAATTGACTAGGATATGTTCTTGCTGTGTACTTCTGCACGCAAATCCTAATGCAGCATTGATTACGGTAAGTTCCAATTCGTACATTCCAAGTTCAGGAAAGTTGTACTCGAATATCTGATTGTTTGATACCAAATTACCGTCTAATCGCCATTCGTAGCTTGCGCCGTTCTCTTCAACTGCTCGAAACTGTGCATTTTCATTGATGACGATTCTGGCAGGACTCTGCTCGAAAGCTGCACTGATGGGCGTACTACAAATCACATCACAAACGTCAGATAGCAAGAGCGATGACCTAGAAAGGTCGATGGCGGCGTGCATCCGCGCTGCTTGTCCTTGCGTGAAATCATGCTGACAACTCGTTGATTCGTAGTCCATATAGTTGCTAATCAAGTCTCGCTGATCTTCCTCGAAGCCATCGTACGTATCCGTGCGGCAGGAATTGGGCGGATCGTCACATGCACGTCCTGAAATGGTGCGCAAACGATCAGGCGGTGTGTCACAAACCCGGTCGCCATCCCGTAGGCAAATATGATTTTTGCAATCTTCGCCTTGAAAAGTATGCAGCAATCCCAGATAATGCCCCATTTCGTGGACGTGTACTACCGAATTGCTGGGGCTGCTGCCAAAAAAACGGGCTTCACAAACAATGCCATCCAAACTGGTACCGTGACTGGATGGGAAATTGGCGTAACCCGTGACATTGGGTTCGCAAGGCAGGTTGGTAATTTCTTGAACCAGCCAAATGTTGATGTAGTCCTTGGTTTCCCAACGGATCAATCGTTTTAGGGCAAAGTCATCTTTTCGAAAAGTGAGATCAGTCAAAGCGGACTGGGTTCTAGTAATGCCGCTGGTGTAGCCGCCATCGGGTGCAATTTTCGCCAAGCAAAAACGAATCTTAGTATCCACGCCCGTTCCTCTATCGTAGCTGTCTTCATTAGTGAATGCCTCATTCAGGTGTTGAATGCCTTGGTGTATCTGTGCATCTGAAATATTTTCCGCCCCATTTTGGTGAATGACATGAACGACTACGGGCAAGGTAATGATGCTATCGCGTTTTGTAGATCGCTTGTTTTGCAAATACTTGTATAGCTGCTCGTTCATAGCATCAAAGCTAGCCTGATCTTGCGCCGCTAAAATTTCCATTGTAGCACAACCGTAATCTTGCGCCAAAAGGACGACGGACAACCATATTAAGGTGAGTGTGATAGCGTATTTCATAGCAGTGATTTTTACATACAAGTATAATGTTTTTTCTTGAATTTGTCCACTTGCTTGATGCTATCCTTTGCAAATAAAGTGTAAAACTTAGTAGTCAGTCAAGCTAATATTAATCATTAACGCGAAATTCATTTCCCACTAGAGTTTGTGCTTCTATTTCATTGTGCATAGAGAGTAGTGGTAGTCCAATGGATAGGGAAATACCTAACTGGTGTAGTCGTTTTTCGTAGCGGAGGCAAAAGGTGAGTAGCTCACGTTTGTTACGAGTCGTGAGCAAGGGTAGTAGGCTTCGCTGGACGGCTTTATGTAGTCTCTTATTCAGTTGATGGTATTTTAAGCTTATGCCTTGCTTTGTTTTGGATTCAGTGCTTTTCTTCATGTAGTTTTGTTTGTTTTTGTAAATAATGTGAGTAAGTAACGGTCAAATAATAACTTCCCGATTTGTGACCAAGCGTAGGTAAAGCATCCCCGCCCGTCCGCTTTGCGGTTCATTCGCTTGAATGTTCTGCCACCCATCCACTAGCGTGGTTCTCTCACTTAAAAGTCCACTGGACT
>JBCDKV010000484.1:0-4536 GCA_038746215.1 Bacteroidota bacterium
GAAAAGATTGCTCGTCATTGCATTGGAAAAATGTCTCTATGCATTGCGCCGTGTAAAGTCCATCTATACTGCGTATGGGATAAAAAAGTGCATTTCCATCTTTGTTGATTTGTTGAACTGTTTATTTGTTTAATACGCTTATGATCAACGCATTGCAGTTTAACGAGTAAACAACCACCCCCAAAGGAGGTGGCTTTAAAGAACCCTCTAAAAGAGGGCTGTTGCCAATTACACAAAGTGCGTCTTGTTTCAAACAGCTTTAATAGCATATATGAGACAGCAAATTTGACATTTTTTATGGCATAGCCTGATTCCATCTAAAGAACATGACCACCGTCTGAGACGGTGGTTTTTTAAAGATTAATAAAAATGAAATCTGCACAGCCGTTATTCGCATTATTTATTGAATTCTGTGTTTTTGTCCGTTACTAAATTATTATACGCCCGTTCGGACTTGCGACCTCAATCTGAATTTGTGCTACTTTGGCTGTTTGGATACTATAGCTCAAGCCTAGACGATTAAAAACAACTTGAATAGGTGCTGGTTCAGGGTGCATAAACTGAATATTGAGCAATTGACACTGTTCCTCTAAATTATCCGTTGGATGTGTGCTACTATCCTGCCAATCCGTAAAGAAAGGGAGTAGCTCCACTTCGGGACTCGCCAATGGCAGCAGCATTTCCCAAGTGAGTACGTCTCCAGTAGCAGTGGCTCTTTTGCCCGTTACTATCTGACCCATTTCAGGATGATAAGCCTTCAGTAGTGCGCTTTCCTCGCTGGAATCGAGTGACTTCAACGACCAACGCGTGATTTTTGGCGACTCAATCAAGTCTACG
This sequence comes from Bacteroidota bacterium, assembly GCA_038746215.1. Lineage (GTDB taxonomy): Bacteria > Bacteroidota > Bacteroidia > Chitinophagales > Saprospiraceae > JAAUTG01. The sequence continues at coordinate 838 of JBCDKV010000484.1, forward strand.
CCCATCCATCGGGGTGCTTCAATCTCCAAATTGTCTTCATCCACGGCGAGAATCTCCAAATAACACTGGTCACCGAGATGTAGAAGTGCGTTTTTTGTTCCTTTAAGTTGGTGGTAGCCTCCAAACTGCGGACGCACACCCAGCCGAGTTTCTAGGTCAATCAGAGCTGCCGCAAAGTTAGGAACAGCGTAGACAATGTGATCTATCTTCATAAAATAACGGATGCAGATTTTCTTTCCTCAATCAATTCAATAATTTGGGGCATTTTCCTCATCGCAGCTTCGTAACCCGCCTCGTAGATATTGGTAAAATCTTTAGTTAATATCTTGAAAACGCTGTAACTACCCACCTCTGGCTCAATCACAAGGTCGCATTTATCAATGTTTTCTTTTGAGTTGGCTACGATCCCCAAATAGAACAATCGTTGTGCAATACTCAATACATTATGCAGATTTTTGGATTCTACCGTGCCTTGCGACATCACATTCACACCAATTAAAATATCACATTGGGAACGCAAAGGCTCTATGGCAAGGTTGGACATGATACCGCCGTCTACGTAAACTGTTCCGTCTATTTCTACGGGCTTAAACACCAGCGGAATAGAGCAAGAAGCCATCACTACGTCGGTCAGTGAACCAGCGTTCATAGCTTCTAAAGTTCCTTCGTTCATATTCGTGACCCCAGCAAAAAAAGGCTTTGACAAGTCCTCAAAACGATCATGCCCGATGTGATGTTCTAAATGTTCTTTCAAAAAAGCCAAACTCGTCAAGCCATCTATCGTAAAACTTGGACGCACCGCTTTGATCCATGCCCATTGCTGCACAAAATCCATCATCTCCGCTGGTGTTTTGTTTGCCGCATACAAAGCACCCGCTATCGCACCCGCACTCGTCCCGATGATCGCGTCTGCCTCTATCTCGTGTTCTTGCAAAGCTTGGATGACGCCTACGTGAGCAACACCTCTGAAAACGCCCCCAGATAGTGCTAGTCCGATTTTGTATTTCTTGTCCATTTTATTGATTTATGGTTGCGTTGTTACATGGTTTCATTGTTGCACGGTTGCATTGCTGCATGGTTACATTGCTTGGCATTGTGAAGTTGAATTATTGTATTTTTTAGCATTTTCTAGGAGTAGGAAAGCATATGATGCTCAAAAAAATCGTTCCATTTATTGACGAGTTCATTGGCTTGCTTGACACTATGTTTTGAAAATTAAATTAGAATTTGCGTCATCGTCTATAAAAAACCTTTAGGCATGCTTGTTGCAAAATTTCAAGCGCTTTCTCAAATTTATTCCAAGCATCGTTGAAAACTTCGTACCAGACTAACAAAAATTAAAAAATGAATCGAATCCTTGCAGTTATTTACAGTATCTTCTTCTGCTTCGTTTTACAGGCTCAAAACTACACTTCTCTTGAACATGCAACGAGTAAACAGCGGAAAATTTATGCGGAAGCCAAAAAAGAAGCGTTTCGGATCGAATACGAATCAGCATTGAAAGCACTAGACAAGCTGCTCAAAAATGATCCTACTTTTGTAGACGCTTGGATATTGAAAGGGCAAATTCTATCTGATCAGAATGAAGCGGAAGCAGCGTTGGTAGCTTTTCAGCAAGCATTGGACTTGGATGGTAACTACAATTTGCAGCTTTATTATATGTGTGGTGTGAGTGCCTTTCGCTTGCAAAGATTTGATGCGGCAGTCGATTACTTTGAGCAGTATTTGGCAAAAGAAAAAAAAGATAAAAGACGCCTGAATAGGGCTGCCAACTACCTTGAGCGAGCGGCTTTTATTGCAACAATGAAAGCCAATCCAGTGCCTTTTGATCCCCAGCCATTGTCTGCAAGTATCAACACTCCCAATGGCGAATATCTGCCCTCTTTGACTGCCGATGGAAAGATGCTATTGTTCACGAGAATGATTCGTGGGCAAGAAGATTTTTACTTTAGCACTTTCCAAGAAGGAGCGTGGCAGGAAGCGCAAGCCTTATCTGCTTTGAATACCTCTAGAAACGAGGGTGCACAAAGCATTTCAGCAGACGGTCGCAGTATCATCATTGCCGCTTTCTATCCCGACAATACCTTTGGTAATTTCGATCTATTGATTTCAACGTTTAGAGGCGGTACTTTTAGCCCTCCCGTCAATCTTGGCGAACAAGTCAATAGCCCCGCGATGGATCGACAGCCTTCCCTTTCTAGTGATGGCAAAACGCTCTATTTTTCGAGTAAACGCAACGGTGGGCAAGGCAATAGCGACATTTGGAAAAGCGAACGTCAAGCCGATGGGAGCTGGGGTAAAGCGCAAAATTTGGGTGCAGTCGTAAACACCGAAGGTATTGATAAAGCACCCTTCATCCACGCAGATGGTAAAACGCTCTATTTCATGTCTAATGGGCATCTGGGCATGGGTGGCTTCGATCTTTTTGTGACTAGAAAGCAAGCAGATGGTACTTGGAGTAAGCCCGAAAACTTGGGCTACCCCATTAACAATGCCGCTAATCAGGGGGCAATCATGGTAAGTTTAGATGGGAAAACTGCCTATTACACCAGCGACGAAGCACCGCCTAGTTACGGCGGCAGCGAAGATATTTATACTTTTGAAATGCCTGAATCCGTTCGACCGCAGGGTGTGACTTATGTGAAAGCCATTGTGAGAGACGCCAAAACAAAGATGCGCATAGCGGGTGCAAAAGCGGAATTTGTTGCACTAGAGCAAGATGTTCCTTATGCCCAATCCTACACAGATGCTAAAGGCAGCTTTTTGACTGTATTGCCCGTTGGAGAAGACTACGCACTGAATGTGAGTGCTGAAAATTATTTGTTTCATTCTGAAAATTTTGCCTTACTGGAAAGCAAAGCCCCCGAAACTGCTTTTGAAATTGATGTGTTTTTAAATCCGCTACCAAACGCAAAAGAAAGCGTGAAAACCAGCGAACCGATTGTCCTAAAAAATATCTTCTTCGAGAGCAACAAAGCGACCCTTTTACCGAAATCACGCACTGAATTGAATCGGCTCAAAAAATTGCTGGAAGATCAAGTGAGTATGCGGATTCAAATCAATGGCCACACCGATAATATTGGCAGCGAAGCGGACAATCTGGATTTGAGTGAAAGACGCGCCAAAGCAGTGCACGACTTCCTAATCGAAGCAGGTATCGCTCAGGATCGTCTGCGCTACAAAGGTTTTGGTGAAAGTCAACCTATTGATAGCAATGAAACGGATAAAGGGCGACAAAACAATAGAAGAACGGAGTTTGTAGTGGTTAGTGGTTAGATTTGTAAGCAAGTCGGCTGTTGGCAGTTAGCTGTTGGCTAGGATTGCCCTCTGATTATCAATTTATTGCGTCGTAAAAAAGCTATTAGTTATTTGGTAAGTAGGCGTGTACGAAATTTTGAGGGTTGCATCTCAAAATATCGCAGGCATGATAACGGTCATTTTCAAAATGACTGTTATCTAAGCAAGAAGTATAACAGATGACAAGTATTTTAGAAATGCTCGTCATCAAAAGCGACATTTTGAGATGCACTCATTTTGAGGAACACTAGACAGAAGTCATAGTAACGGATAAATAATAACTTCCCGATTTGTGACGGCATCTTTTGCCCTGCTACTGCGTTAAAAAGCCTCGCCAGCCAGCAGGATTCCTGCGTTTTTTGCCTTGTATCAGAACAAAATCTGCTCAGTCAAAATGAGGAA
>JBCDKV010000485.1:0-4529 GCA_038746215.1 Bacteroidota bacterium
CAATTAAACGGGCGGTTTGTAAGTAAATAGTTATAAACCGTAACCATTGTTTGGTTAGAAGTCTAGGTGAAGCTTGCAGGCTAATATTACTAAAATGGCAGACAGATACTAGTCGTATAAATTACCCTTTTGAGGTTTTGTAAATGTTTCAAATGTAGATATCAGGCGGAATAACCCTCCCGAATTTCAGCGGTCGTTTCCCACTCGGCGTCGGCAATAGTGGAACAAATGGCTCAACCAATCACAGCATCGGTTCTAACGGCGGAGCAGAAAAACACACCCTCTCCATCAATGAAATGCCGAACCACAGTCACGGCGCAGGCAGTCTATCTACTAGTGAACCTTATTTATCGCAAGAAGGCAGCGGCAACCAAGACAAGAGAGATGGTGGCGGTACGAAGTTGTTTGAATATACTTCTATTACAGGCAATACGGCATCGGTTGGTGGTGGGCAAGCGCATAACAATATGCCGCCTTTTTATGTGATTCATTTTATTATTCGGGCGGAGTGAGGGGAGGATATTGTAGAAAATAGTATTATGATTATCAAGTTGTCTAAAATCAACTAGATGAACGTAAAGCATCGAAGCCACAGAGATTCTATATCTGTGTCTTATTTTAAAAGATGTGAAACACTTTAGCAATAGGGATAAACACTCTCAACCACACCTTCAAAGTCTCTTTCTACTTTTTCTTCTTGCGCTTCCTTGCCTTGTCACGAAGTTTTGAGTTGGCATCCAACAACTTCTGGTCGAATTTATCGGTGGTTTCTCCCAGCTCATCATATTTCATCTTCAACTGACTTTTATTGGAAAGCCCAGCGTAAGTGTCCTGATCAATTTCAAAAGAACTGCCTTCTACTAAATCTTCTTGCTGCATCGGGATCATTCCTTCTTTTTCGCTATGACTAATGCCAGCATGATACGTTCCTTTCTCATCTTCAATTTCAATCATTGGACGAATTTTCCCCCAAACCTTTCCGATAAATAACACGCCTCCGATTAAGCAGCAACATCCCAGTAAAATTTCAATCATAGCGCAATAGGTTCGTACTTGAAGCAAGGCAATGTAATGTACGCTTCATTGTCTGCCACAACAGCTTCTTCTCCTTTCGGAAAGTACTCATCTTTGACCAAATGAACCTTGTAAACTTTATCTTTCGTCACCAAACCATCCAAGGACTCCAATGCTTTGATGCGCTTCAACCCAACTTGATAATACATCTCCCGAAGTCGCTCATTGATCTGTTCAAACAAATCTTGATCTTCAACTTCTGGCAAAGTTTCCCAAAACAAACTCTGATAAGTATCAATTGTCATATAATCACTAATGGTTAATTCTTCTTTGGACATAACGCTCTATTTTCTTTTTTAACAAAAAGATAAGTGTCTTAGTTTTTTTGTTTCTCGTACAGCTTTACGAAAGTTTCAAAACGAACGTTGGATTTGCAATGCTCTTTGAAAATAGATAGTATACATATATTATTTGAGTAGTAAGTGGCATCTTTGTGGAAGATGTTGCACGAATAGGGTGCACCAGAAGCTGCGACGGTTGCAATGCCAGCATTCTTATCCGAGTCGCTCCCAAACTAAAAGTGTATCTAGATATCGGATAACTCGAAGGTATTCGATACCTGAAACATCAATGGTCAATTAGGTCAGTAAAAGTACAATTTGGGATACACACTTAATAAAAAATACAAAATGAAAATCTTCAATATCGTTATCTTAATCTTATCTAGTATTGCCTTGTTTTATGCCAGTTCAACTTGACTAATTAATCCTACGGGAGTGGTAATTGACTAACCCCCTTACAAATACTCAAAGCCAACCAATTGCTCAGAAACTTCCCAAAGCCGTTCGGCAATCGCTTCATCCTTCGATAAACTGGTATGAGTAGCCTTGCCAGCCGCTCCTTTAAATTCACTGAATCCCGTCGGACCAAAATAGTCGCCGCCTGCTGCTTCCCCGATTGCTGCCAAGATCGTAGGTTCAGCACCTGCTTTGGGCGTATGGGCAACCAGTGGAACGATGGTATATCGCAACACGGTGTAAAGTAATTGGGGTATATGACGACCCAATTCTGTTGTGGAAAGACCTGGGTGAGCCGCAACCGAAATAGGCTGAGGATGTCCTGCTTTTTCCAATCTGCGTTGTAGCTCAAAAGTAAACATTAGACAAGCCAACTTTGACTGTGCATAAGCTTTCGATGCACTATAATTCTTTTCGCTTTGCAAATCTTCAAAATTGATTTTACCATTTTTATGAGCCAATGAACTGAGCGTCACTACTCTAGAGTTTGCTGTTTTCAGGAGGGTCTCCAATAGCAAACCAGTAAGCAAAAAGTGTCCCAAATAGTTAGCCGCCAACTGCAATTCAAAGCCATCTTCGGTCAGCGCAAAAGGCGGCATCATCACGCCTGCATTATTGACTAGAACATCCAAACGATCATACTTCGAAGCATACACCTTCGCGAAACTGCGGACGGACTGTAAACTGCTCAGGTCGATTTCTATGACCTCCAAATCGGCTGTTGGCACTTCTTTTTCAATTTCCCTCTTGGCGGCATTCGCTTTCGTCAAGTTGCGGCAAGCCATGATGACTTTAGCCCCTTTTTTAGCTAACGCCAGTGCGGTTTCATAGCCTAGACCAGTATTGGCTCCCGTCACGATCATAATGCGTCCATCTTGTTCAGGGTATGCTGTGTTATGCTTCATTGCTAAGAAGTTTATTTGTATGGAGCGATACCAATTTATTAGTGAGCATTAAAATCAATCGAACCAAAAAGGAATAAAAAATACAGGGAAAACACATTGAAAATCAAGTTTTTACGACGCAAGAAATCATCCTAAAACACTCGATAAGCAGCATTCAAATACTGATTCGCTTCCTCCTCCTCAAAACGTGCACTCGCATTATCCCAATGTAGGGTTTGGTTCGGAAAACGTCCAGCGATGACACCAAGTAGAATCGTTTCAGTGAGGCGAGCTGCATACGAAAATGGGGCAGTACAAGTGGCTTTCCCCAAACAAGCATCCACAAACTGATGATAGTGCTTAGGACTCTCGCTTTCGTAATCTCTCACGGGTTCACCCAACTCGTATTTTTCGATGTCCATCGCTTGGTATTCACCATCTACAATTAAGCGAGGGGCTTCTAGAAAATGCGGTAGTAGCAAACGTCCCTTTTCTCCAATAAACATCGCGCCTTGGTCGGGCAACGGATCACCATTGGGTAGTGCTAAGTCTTCGTGCGGTGCTGGCACGCCTTCACCATCCGACCAAATCCATTTGAAGTTATCGGTCGTATATTCAGTGCCAGGAAATTCGTAAGTGACCTGATTGTGTTCTGGATAACCAAATCCATTGGGTGGGCGGCAGTCGTTAGTGATCGTTTTGGGCACATCCAAAGCCAGCGCATTATAAGGCGTATCAAAAATGTGGACGCCCATATCGCCCAGTGTTCCGCAGCCATAATCTACTAGTTTACGCCAGTTGCCAGGATGATAGTAGCCTGCTTTATAGGGTCTTGCCTGTGAAGTTCCGAGCCAAAGATTCCAGTCCAAAGTCTTAGGAATAGCATCCGAACCAGTGGGTACCTCACCATCGTAGCCCCAATTTTTAGGCGACCAAGCCCTCACCGTACTCACCTTTCCAATAATGCCATCTTGAATGAGGAGCGTCGCTAATTTGTAGTCGTAGAACGAATGCACTTGTATGCCCATCTGCGTAATCAACTCCTTCTCCTTTGCCATTTTTCGCATCGCTCGCGCTTCCGACACGTGATGTGTCAAGGGCTTCTGGCAATAAACAGATTTATCCAATTCCATAGCTGCCATAGCCGCTGGTGCGTGCGTATGATCGGGCGTAGAAACTACTACGGCATCTATACTGTCTCCCATTTCTTTCAATAGCACCCGATAATCTTTATACGTCTTTGCTTCGGGAAAAAGTACCTGTGCTGCTCGCAAGGCGTTGTCATCCACATCACAGAGTGCCGTCACCACTACTTTTGGATGGGAAGCCGTCGCTTTTAAGTCTTCCATGCCCATCCCACCGACGCCGATATGTGCCGTCCGCAATTGTTTAAGGGTTTTGGTCTGGGTGCTTGTGGAAGTGGCTTCGGTATTGCAAGCAGGCAAAAAGGCTGCTCCTGCGGTGATGATTGCGCTTGTTTTTAAAAAAGTTCTTTTCTTCATTTTGTTATGATTGACTAGTATGATGCAATTGCTGGTAAGTATACTGGAGTGTACGAAGTCTCATTTTTCTTGATGTTTTACTGGAAAACAACCTGAGTCAATGCAAGATAATTGAGCAACAAGTATGCTCAGTAAGTCTCTTCGGATGGAAACACAAATTTCAACTTATTTTTCTCCAAAAAAATAAGTTGAAATTTGTGTTTCCGCCCATAAAAAACCTCTAAGCATACTTGTTGCGCCATTCAAAACATCACTGACGCAACAAAATATTCGCCAATTCTACGATCTGTGCGGTCATCATTCCCAAATGATTTCGATGTTTCACTACGATA
>JBCDKV010000486.1:0-4528 GCA_038746215.1 Bacteroidota bacterium
AATTTTTGATTGATATTGGGCAATTTACGCGTAACAATCGGAGCGACTTGTACCTGCTCATTTTCTTCCACTACTCCCAGCTTCGCCAGTGCTTGTTTAATCGCTTGCAATTCGTGTTCAGCAGCATCAGGAATGTCCACCAAATACCAATCAGACAGTAAAGTTGGATGCGCTAGCTCAAAGGCGGGTGTGATACTTAGGTTATAAGTTTGCTGCAAATGACTTAGTTGTTCGGGCGTATTAATTTCGACGAGTAACTCTCCCTGCTTCGGCAGATTGGTCTTCTGTATGGCAGGTTTTGTCGGTTTCAAATAATTGATAGCAGCTACTAACATACCACCAATAAAAAGTATCCAAAACAGCGTTTTTTGCTTCCGAATTAGACCGAAAAAGGCAGCCGACGTTCCTAGCAGTAGCAAATCTTTGGAGAGCAAACTCCATTTTTGCGCCCATTCTACTTCCATGAATAGCCAATTGGCGAGGTAGGAAGAGGCCGCTAACAAAAAGAGTTGTCGGAAAGTGTAGGCTCGCCTGCTGTTATCCGCAAAATAGAACCATAAAATTAGAAAAGCCGCAGCACTCAAAAAACTAATTGGATACCACATATATAGAAGGTTTGCGTGTTTGATAGTTGTTGATGATTTGAGTCCAAAATTCTTGTGATTTGAAATCATTCATGTAGTAAACGCTAGATCATATGAAATAGATGTGTTGCTGTGCTATGTTTACTGATTTTTGTTCTGTATTGTACGGAGGCTTACTTTTTTTACACTTTACTTGAAGGTTTTAATGGCTTAAACTTTAGAGTACATTTGATGGCTTAAACTTTAGTTCGCGCAACAAAGTTAAAGAATATAAATCTATTTCTCTAGCGTTCCTAATTCATAAAAAATAACAAACCTCCATGCGAATACCTTCCCTCTTAGTCATACTACTAATTGCGATTGCCTCCAAAAACCATGCGCAAAATGATAAACCGAATTACGCATTACTTTGGGAAATCACAGGCGATCAGCTCGAAAGTCCTTCCTATTTGTTCGGTACAATGCACGTTAAAGATAAGCGCGCATCAGAGTTTCCAGATTCACTACGAATTGCCTTGCAGCAAACGGATGCCTATGCCATGGAAGTTCATCCCGATACCATGATGGATTTCACGATGCAACTGCTATTCATTCGAGATACCGCTAATGTCCTGAAAGACAGATTATCAGCGGCAGCTTATGAGCGACTGAACCAAGCGGTGATCGAAAAAACAGGCAAACCAATTGATGAACTCGAAAATCAAGACCCGTCTTTCATTGAACTACTACTGACCAATTTCGACGAACCTGATTATACCGAAAAGAACGACCAAATGCTTGATTTGTATTTTTACAAGCAAGCGTGGGCGATGGGTAAACCCATTTACGGATTAGAGGAATTCAAAGATTATGAAAATGTAACGAAACAATTTTTGGGGCTCTTTGAAGAAGAAACAACAAGCACAGCGGACGAGTCCCAAACGAGCGATCAGCAGTTTGAGCAGATGATGGCGATCTATCAAGCGGGCGATTTAGAAGCTTTACACCAATGGGTGGAAGCAGGCAGCAAAGGCGAAGATTTTGATCGGGCTATGCTAGACGACAGAAACAAAAAGATGGTCGAAAGCATAGCGAAAATACTCGAAAAGCAATCTTGTTTTTTTGCGGTAGGAGCGGCGCATCTATTGGGCGAAATGGGCATGATTAACCTACTGAGAGCGGCGGGCTATCGGGTGCGAAAAGTGCAGGCAACTTTCAAGGATAAAAGAGCAAAATTAGATGTGGGAGAAGGTTTCAATCGTTGGCAATCGACGAGTAATGAAACCTTTGGGTACGAACTCCAACTACCCAGTAAAGTCTACAATGTCAACAAACTGGTGAAGGAAGACCGAGTCAACTTCAGTTTTGATATGTCCTTCAATATGCTGGATATGAGCAGTTTTCTCATTCTTGGCATTGTACTGCCTGGGGTAAGCGAAGACAACTATCAGATGGAAGACCTGCTGGAATTAGTGGGTAGGTATGGCAGTGGAACAGAGCGAGAACTTTTGGAGCAAAAGCGCATCAAACACAAAGGCAATAGGGGCGGACAATTCAGATTTAGGGAGCAAGATGGGGCTTACACCACTTGGCGCGTATTTGTGCGCGATGGCTTGGTGAACCTTTTTGGTGCTTATGGAGAAAATGTGAGCTTTGAACAAGCCGCCATTCAACATTTCTACAAAAACATAAGTCTCTTTGAACCTCAAATAGAGACCTCCGCTGGTGATGCACTCTATGTCTCACACGGTGCGTATCAAATTCAAATGCCCGTCAGCCCTACCTACAAGCGAACTGTACAGCTACAAGAAATTGAAACAGGAATAGAGCGAGAACTGGTCGCACACGCCTACTATGCCAATGATCGGGCGTCTAATTCGCTTTTCTTGGTGCAACACAACTACTTAGCACTCGGTAGGTACGTCGATGATAAAGAGACCTTACTCCAAGGCAGTATTGATCGTATTTCTACTCAAAGAGGTGATCCTGCATCAATCAAAAATATCAGCTATCAAGGACTGCCTGGCAAAGAAGCCATCTACGAATTAGGACAGCAAAATTTATATGTGCGCCTGCTGCTAAGAGGTAATCGGACGTATTTGTTACTAGCCTTTACACCCAAAGCGAAAGAGCGACCGACCTCCGTTGATGATTTCTTTGATTCATTCCAATTGCGCGAGGTACTGGAAATGCTAGTACGTACTAGAAAGCTGGAACGCATATCTGTAAGCATAGATTTTCCGAGCGAACCCATTGCTCATTTTACACCAGACGATGGCGATTATCCACAACTGGATGAATGGGAATTTGCGGCACAAGACACCCTCAATGGCTATGGCTATACCTTGTTGGAAAATAGTTATCCACCTTATCACGAAATCGAAGATTTGAATACGTTCTGGGATACCTACGGAGCAGAGTTGAGGGAGGAAGAAGCATACGATGTGGTATTGGATACGACTTTTCAAGGTAAACGAGCTTGGTATACCGAAGAGCGAGCAGACCATGCAACGGGCGTAAATTACTCGCTCCTTTTCCTCACGGGTTCGAAGTTATACCAAATGACGCTTTATGCGCCCGTGGAATCAGATACGGCAGGTGCTTGGCGGTTTTTCAATTCTTTTCGATTGGAAAGGGATGATGTACCAGATTATCTCGCTTCTAATAGAAGTGAATTGCTGCTAGAAAATATACAATCCAGCAATGATTCGATTCGGTTGGTAGCCAAACAAGGCATGGATCGCTACGAGATGAGTGCCGCCAATTTGCCTACGATTTATAAGATTTTGGAGCAAGATTATCCTTTCGATACGCTACACAGCAGAAGTGTTCACGATTTGATGTTTCAAGAATTGCTGTATACCAGTGATGAAAGCACCCTGCCTTTCCTAACTACCTTATTTCAAAAAAGAGCGGCAGATCGACTGGCGCAAGCTGCTATATTGGAAGTGTTGTCGGATATGCAAAACGAAGCGGCTTACGCTTTATTTTTTCGGCTTGCTCCCAGTTTCAGAGCCGAATATTTTGATGGTTATGTCTATAATGATTTGATCGAATCCATGCGGGATACCGCAACATTGACCGCTCAATATTACGATGAAATTCGCAATTTAGATAGCAACAAAGCCTTACGCTACTACGCCTACAATTTGATTTTCAATCTTTTGCAAGATGATGTTTTGGATAAAAAGCAAGTGGCAAAAGATCAGGCAGCCTACTTGGAAGCAGCGAAAGCAATTGTAGCAAAGTACAATCTAAAGGAGGTGAAAACTACCCTGCCTGAAATGGATGAATATTGGGAGTTGGATGCGCTGCACATCATCTTAGGTGAGTTGCCTGCCACGCCAATCGTCGATCAACATCTATTGAGTCTATTGGATTTGCCAGATGCAAATTTAGTAGCGGTTCTGATAGATGCCTTACTGCTACACGATCAGGAAGTACCGACGTCCGCTTTTGAAACCGTCTTTGCCGATCCCTATCGCTGGCGGCAGTTGCTATCTAATCTGGAGCACGAAGCACATTTAGAATTTGCACCAGCCCATTTACTCACCCAAAAATCGACGGTAAAAGCTGCTGCTTATTACTACCTAGAAAACGAGTACGGCAACGTCACTAATTTCCATATTCTAGAACAACGCGACTTTGAATTGGAAGGCACACCCTTGAATTTGTATGTCTACACTTTCGAGCTAGCAGATTACGAAGGCACTTATCTGGGGGTTTGCTCGCAGCCTAAGGAAGCTACTACCATAGCAGTTTCGCCTGCACTTTTCGATTATTCTAGTGAGCTGTACACAAAGGAAAACCAAGCAGAACTATTGGAGGCGATATTGGTAGACTGGAAAGAATAGTTTCGGTATGCTCATTTATAATTTCTCAGTACTTACAGCTTTTCCAAAAAACGTCTGAATCGAAAAAGAGGTTATCTTTTATCACCGAAACAACGGAATCCCCGCCACACT
>JBCDKV010000487.1:0-4514 GCA_038746215.1 Bacteroidota bacterium
CTATTTTCCTATAAACCAACATTTTATGAACCTGACTGCATGAAAAATAAACCCCGTATCCAGATATGCAGTTAATTTTTCACCTTGTCAGAACCACAAACTGCTGATTTCTAGTTCAATCCTGCTCCAAACAAGCTCTTAAATTGCTTATTCGTAGAAGCCCAAGTAGCTTAAGATACGCAACATTCCTTACCTTTGCGCCCTATGGCAAGAATACTATCTATAGATTATGGTACAAAACGTTCGGGTTTGGCAGTGACAGATCCGCTACAAATCATTGCGAGTCCGTTGGAGGCAGTTGCGACCAAAGATTTGTTGGACTTTGTACGCGATTATTGTGAACAGGAAGAAGTCGAACAGTTTGTCATTGGCTATCCTACGCATGCCGATGGAACGCCTACTTATGTCGTGCCACACATTGTGGGCTTTAAGCGGAAACTAGAAAAACTTTTCCCTGACAAGACGGTTCACTTTCAGGACGAACGCTTTACTTCCGCAGACGCCAGAGCAGTGATTTTGCAGAGTGGCGCAAAGCAAAAGAAAAGGCGCGATAAATCCTTGATTGATAAGGTGAGTGCCGTCCTGATTTTACAAGATTTTCTCGGACATTTGGAGGATTAGTATGGCTATTGGCAATTAGCGATTAGCCATTGGCTGGGACAGCTCTTTGAGCATACTTGTTGCGCGAATTGTTTGCGTGGACTCAGGCTGTTTTCAAGTAAAATGTTAACAAAACTGAGACTTTGTACAGCCCCAATTTAATAATAGGCGTGCACGAGGTTTTAAGCAATATCTGCACTAGATCAGAAGAAGTTCCTGAGATCACGCAGCAATTATGTCCAAAGTTTTTTATTTTGAATACATTAACTTAGAGCTTGTTTGGAGCAGGATTGAACTGTGAGTCAGCAGTTTACGGTTCTGGCGAAGAAAATAATAGTGACTTTATCGAGATAAAAGAGCGATTATTTTCAAAGTCAGGTTCGGAAAATACTGGTTTACAGGAAGATAATGCTCCAAACATGCTATTAGTGGGCTACTCTTCTAACGTTGTAAAAGTAGTAACCAAAATTTATAATTCAATAGACTAGAATAATCATAAGTAACTGTATATCATTACTTTAAAATTATTTAAGACTAGACAAATCCAATTTTTGGACATATTTGTTTACAACATTAGAAGAGTAGCCCTATTAGTGTCTTAGTGGCTTATTTTACGCCAATATCCACTGGTGAGGATTAAATAGATTGGAATGATATTACCCATTTATGCATATGGACATGCCGTCCTGAAAAAAAAGGCAGTACCCATTGATAAAGATTTCCCAGGACTAGATGAGTTGATTGCGAATATGCTAGAGACGATGGACAAAGCACCAGGCGTGGGCTTGGCTGCTCCACAAATTGGGTTGGGTATCCGTTTGTTTGTCATTGATAGTTCGCACATGATGGAAGAAGGAGAGGAGGACAAAGGCTTACGAAGAATCTTTATCAATGCGGAAAAGATAGTCGAAGAAGGCGAAATGTGCACCTACGAAGAGGGCTGTTTGAGCATACCTGAAGTGACAGGCGATGTGGATCGTCCCGAAAGTATTCGACTGCGATATCTAGACGAAAACTTTGAAGCGCACGAAGAAACCTTTACGGGTATGAATGCGCGCGTCATTCAGCACGAATACGACCACATCGAAGGCAAGTTGTTCACGGAATATTTGAAACCCATCAAACGGAGAATGATAAAGCGCAAATTAGATAAGGTTAAGAAGGGCGATATCGACTTGAAATATAAAATGCGCTTTGTGCCAGTAAAGGCTTCGAAGAAGAGGCGGCGATAAGTGGTAGGTTTTGTTGAGTGGTTTATTTGGCGTTTCCGTCCATAAAAAACCTTCAGGCATACTTGTTGCACGATCTCAAGGGATTGACCAAGTCCTATTTCTAGCATCACCAAAAACTTCGTACACCCTTAAACAGTAGTTATCCATATAATTAACTCCTTGATGACCAAAATTTTTAAGAGACAAATAAATCTATTGTAACGATGGCTAATTCAAGCAACAAGGAATGAAAGATAGCTACTATCACAAGGGGCTGAGAAAAAAGCTAGTGGCTAGTCTCAAAGCCAAAGGCATTCAAGATGAGAAGGTGTTAGCAGCCATCAATAGTATTCCACGTCACTTTTTTTTAGATAACGCCTTCGCCGAACTCGCTTACGAAGACCAAGCACTGCCCATCGGTAGCGAGCAAACCATTTCTCAACCTTACACGGTTGCTTTTCAAACTGAATTACTGGAAATTAATAAAGGCGAAAAAGTACTCGAAATCGGGACGGGTTCGGGTTACCAAGCTTGTATCTTGTCCGCTTTGGGCGCAGAAGTTCACAGCTTGGAGCGACAAGAAAATCTATATCTGAAGACTAGTGCGTTTTTACACCAAATGGGTATGACACAAATTAGAACCTATTTGGGTGATGGACACGAAGGCTTGCTGCGTAAAGCCCCATTCAATAAAATTTTAGTGACCGCAGCGGCTGACAAAATGCCTGAAACCCTGAAAGAGCAACTTACCATTGGTGGCGTTTTGGTCGTTCCCATCGGTGAAAAAACTCAGGCAATGTACCGAATCGTGAGATTATCCGAAACAGAATTTTATGCGCAAGTTTACGGACAATTTCAGTTTGTTCCTTTTCAGAAAGGGATTGAAGTACGTAAGTAAAGGTCAGATAGTCAGCACTTTTGAACGGCTCTATATCCCATCCGCTAGCGATTCATTTTCGTGAATATTAAATTTTTATATATTTGTAAAAAACATATAATTTTTTAATTAACACGACTCATGAATTCAACACACATTATTACACCTACTACCGTACATTCATCAGATGCAATTGAAAATAGACACTTTTGCAGACGCCTACTGCTCGGTCTACTCCTACTCTATTGCTACTCCTTCACGCAAGCGCAAACCAATCTTGCTTTGGAGCTGGAAATACTCAATCCATTGTTTCCAAAATTTTCGGCAACGACGGTTATACTTAGCATCGAAAATAAGGGTGACGTAGCGGCAAGCAACATAGCCGTTAGTTTTCCTGCATTGGAACAAGGTGTTCGGAGAGCCAACGAAGAAATGGACGTCCTTTCAGCGGGACGCTACGACATCTTCGAAGGCATTTGGTCTATTCCGTCCATAGCAGTAGGCAATACCGAACGTTTAGAACTGGATTTGTATGCTTTGGAAAATCCAATACATTTCTTTGCCCAAATTACGGCACTCGATCAGGTAGACGAACAGCCTGACGATGACACTGCCACTTTTACCAACGAAGGCTTATTGCACAAATTTACCTACTGCCCAGATGACATTATCGTCACGATTCCAAGAGGAGTGGGCGGCGCAAGGGTTTTTTATCCCGATCCAATTTTCCAAACTGCTTGTGGTCATCCTTTTGAGGTAACTCAACTGAAGCCAACGGATTTGCCAAGCGGTGCTTTCTTCCCCGTTGGTTTCACCGGAACGCTGTTTGAGGCAGCAGGTGATGTCTGTGGTAATTTGCTTTGCGCTTACAATGTGGTGGTGCAAGAAAGAGATGAAACCGTCGATTTGGAGCTTTCTGCCAGCAGTGATCGTCCTAAAGTAGATCGTTTTGAGCGAGCTGATTACCGTTTAACGGTACGCAACAATAGTGATACCGATGCGAGCGGCATTAAAGTACAGTTGACGTTGCCCGAAGACATGGTTCAAGTTGGCGAGTTTCAGCCGACTGCTTCTCAGGGTCGCTATATCCCTTTCTATCGACTTTGGGAAGTTGGCGATTTGGCAGCCCAAACAGCGGCAACTTTAGATATCGCCATCTTCACACTTTCGGATACCGCACAAGCCCTAGCACAAATCATTAGTGCCGAACAAGCCGATTTAGATTCTACGCCAAGTAGTACCGGCTGCTGTGAAGCGAGCGAAGACGATGAAGTCATCTTAAATGCCACTAGCAACCGACCAAGAACGAACTTTCCCCTCACCCCAAACCATAACCAAGCCATCGCTACACTATTTCCCAATCCCACTCGAGGGCAACTGAATGTGGCATTTGAAGACGCAGCACCCACCGTCGCTTGGTCTATTTTGGATGTGAATGGTCAATTGATACAATCAGGGCAATGGGAGGAAGTAGCCGCAACAACTATTCAAACCCTTGCACTGGAAACACTGGGTGCAGGTGTTTATTATTTACGCACTCAGCAAAGTACGACTGTTTCCACTTGGCGTTTTGTTAAGTTGTATTGATCGCACGAGGTATATTAAGCAACTTGTCTTTTGAAGATTAAATTGGGGCTGTACAAAGCCTCGTTTTTCTTGAAACCAGTCTGAGTCAATGCAAGAAAATCGCGCAACAAGTATGCTCAATTAGTCTCTTCGGACGGAAACACAAATTTTCTTTGGAAAAATTTGTGTTTCCGTCCACAAAAAAACCTTTAGGCATACTTGTTGCTCAATTTCAAGGGATTAACTAAGGCCTATTTCGA
>JBCDKV010000488.1:0-4504 GCA_038746215.1 Bacteroidota bacterium
ATTCTAAAAAAGCAAACGGTAATAATGCACTGCAAGCGGGGAAAGAAAAAGTCAAACTAGCGAATCCAGTTGGAAAATAAAGAAACAGAAGAACGAAAGCAACAGATTAAGAAATCTGCCAATGCCTACATGAAATATACTGGTATGGCTTTCCAAATCGGGGGAGTCATACTAGTTGGTGTATTGATTGGGCGCAAGCTAGATCAGTATTTCGAGACCACACGACCGCTTTGGACGGCTGGTCTTGCTCTGTTTTGTACCATCGGGGCGATCTATGTCACCATCAAGGATGAACTTTAGATGAGTTGCATGAGATCAGATGATAGCAGCAAAGCTAAGAGCATGTTTGGAGCAGAATCGAAGTGTAAATCAATAGATTATGGTTTTGGCAAAGAAAATAATTGGGATTTTATCGGGATGAACGAGCGATCCTTCAGGTAAATATTCAGTGAATATTTAAGCGAGAGAACCGCTTCGCGGATGGATTAGCAGCTATTATTTTCAAAGTCAAGTTCATAAGATATTGGTTTACGGGAAGATAATGCTCCAAACATGCTCTTAACTCGCCAACCTTTTACTAACAACAGCCACTTTCTGGTGTGCAAGCATTATTCTGTACCACCAAATTAGACAAATCTACTCTTTTCTTGCTAGCAGGTACATGACATCCTTCTCTCGCTAGGCAATCTGTCGTTTTAGTCGTCAATTGCAACTGACTACCGACCACTTCCAAGCCATATTTACCGATGGTATCAGATTGATATTCCACTTCAATTTCAGCATCTTGCAGTCCGAGTCTATTTTCCGCGAGCGCAATAATTTTCAACATTTTTTCCGCATTAAGCCGATGATCGAAGTCATTAGCGTGCCACAATTGGAAGCTTACCAAACGCTCTTCCCGAACGACGCCTCCACAATCCACAAAGAGTTTGCTTACTTGCCCTACTTCGGTCAGATGGTAATGGCTGGGTAATTTTTCACCATTAGGCAGTAGGAAGTTCATGTTTTCAAGCGTCGAGATTTGCTGTTTGAAGGTAGATAATTTCATAGCTAGAATGTTTTTATTCTGTCCTAAAACACGCTCACTAATAGCAAAGTTGAACACTTGCCTAAAACAAAACGAGGATGTAATGCCGCAGCATACATCCTCATCAAATCGAACCGAGAAGCCGTTCTCAGTTCTTTATACCTAAACGAAAGTATTGTAACGATTTTTTTTTGAATTGTTACAAACAATCTTAAATATTAACTTTTTTCAATATTAACTTTTTACAGTACGAATAATTGCCGCCGCTACTTTATAAGGATCAGCCGCAGAATTTGGACGACGATCTTCTAACCATCCTTTCCAGCCATTTTCCACAGTCGCAATTGGAATACGAATAGAAGCACCACGATCAGAAATACCGTAGGAGAATTTATCAATAGATTGCGTTTCGTGTAGCCCCGTCAGACGTTGATCATTATCTGGCCCGTAGTTGTCGATACAATCAGCAATCGCTTCTTTCGTACCAAATTTTTGACAAATTTCGTCGTATACGGCTTGATCGCCCGCTGTTCTCAATACGCTGTTAGAGAAATTCGCGTGCATACCAGAACCATTCCAATCTCCTTTGATCGGTTTACAGTGATATTCTACTGCTACGCCATAGGTTTCTGCCGTTCTTTCCAAGAGGTAGCGTCCCATCCAAATTTGATCGCCCGCTGCTTGTGCACCTTTCGCAAACATCTGAAATTCCCACTGACCAGCAGCTACTTCGGCATTGATTCCTTCAATATTCAGACCAGCATCTATGCAAAGATCCAAATGCTCTTCGATGATATCGCGTCCGTAAGTACGCTTAGCACCTACGCTACAGTAGTATGGGCCTTGAGGACCAGGATAGCCACCCGCAGGGAATCCCAATGGCAAATCTGTCTCTGTGTCAATTAAGAAGTATTCTTGCTCAAATCCAAACCAGAAATCACCATCATCATCAATGGTTGCGCGTCCGTTGGACTCATGTGGCGTCCCATCTGCGTTCAACACTTCTGTCATAACTAGATAGCCATTCTTACGCGCAGGGTCTGGACAGATGAAAACGGGTTTCAGCAAGCAGTCAGAAGATCCACCTTCTGCTTGTTGCGTTGAACTACCATCGAAAGACCACATGGGGCAGTCTTCTAATGTACCAGAAAATTTGGCGGCATCCACCAATTTAGTTTTACTTCTCAACAATTGCATGGGCTTGTAGCCATCCAACCAAATGTATTCTAATTTTACCTTGGACATTTTAAATAATCTGTTTTTTAAATTTATAAATTTAATCAGTGAAGACCCATCAATGAGCCTTCACATACGTGCTTCGCTATTAAAATAGCTGTTGGCTGCTAGTCCGCTGTGTGAACCGCAGACGAACTAAAAAAGTGACAAAGAAAAGCATCCAGCCACAATTTATCCTAATGCTTTTCTCTTTTTTTGATCTGTTTATCCAAACGCAAAAAGCAGTCAATGTCTTCTTTTGGGAAACGAGATTAAAATGAAGTTTTTAATTTTGCCTCCCAAAAATACGATTCACCTACTTAAACTCGTCTGTAAAAGTTAGGCGGTAATTTCAAGTTACCTCCTAACTTGAGTTACTAATTTACTAAACTTGTTCTTTTTTTGCCTAAAAAGCATAAACGCCTGCCAATAGAAACGAAGGAAGGGTAGCCGTAGCTTTTCCATCTCCATCGGTGAAAATATCCTCGGAGGCACTATCCAATCTAAGCTCAGGGATTATGGTCAAATCTCCCAACGTGATATTAGCAGAAAGCGTCAGGTCAATAATACTAGCGGTTAATTCTGAATCATAAGCACCAATAATACCGTAGCCACCGTTGTTTTCGCCAAAGTATTCTCCTCTTAATCCAAGTGCGAAAAGGTCGCTAAACGAATATTGAAGATAGCCTGCTGCGCCAAAGAAAGTGAAACTATCCTCATCGGCATCGCCTGCATCTGTGGAATTGATGGTAGCATTTACACCCAAATAAAGTTCTTCTGTCAAGTCAAAACCAGCCGTCAGATCTGCCTGAAACAATGCGCCCAAGCCGTCTGCTCCATCTTGATCGCCATACAATAAGTTCAAGTAGACACCTTTGTAGCCTAGTTGCGCACCAAAGCTATAAGAACCAATGGCGTTGAACTCTGTCAGATCAGTCGGATTGAAAATCCCTAGCATCAAACTGAGATCATCACTCAATGCAATATCTGCTTTTACGCCCGTATGCGAAAACGGCCCATAAGAAAACATATAGGACGTAGAGTAATTAAAGTTTCCTGTGGGCGAAATTACTTCGTAACCTAAAAAAGTATTAAAATTACCGAGTGTGAAAGTTACCGCATCACTGGCATTCCAGTAAACGTACAACTGATTAACAAAAGTGGACGCGTTGGCAGCAAAACCACCCGCCGTGGGTACACCAGAAGCGAAAACAGCGTCGCCACCTCTGGGACCAAATACCAAATCTCCTACAAAACCCGCTTTCTTTCCCTCGTGACTGCCGATAATATTAAACATACCTAAACTAAAGCCTGGCAGATTAGCAAAGGAGGAAGCAGGAGCTTGGTCATCAGGGCTAACTCTAAAATAAGCATCTGCTGAGCCTGAAAATTCAAATTTAGGTTTTTCTTCTTCCATTTCTTCTTGAGCAAAAGCGAAATTAAACCCTGTTAAAAGGCTAACAAGTGTAGCGATTAATATTTTAGAAAACGCATTCATGATTTCTACATTGTGTAGGCAATGAGCCTGTTAAAAGATATTGTAATGAATAATCTTTCATCAGAAATCCTGAAATCCTTGCTATCCTAGACAGGATGTGATATTTTTGTACGGAGGATTCAGATTTATTCTGATGAATTCGTAGGACGACTCTCGCTATTCTTAGTTGCCGCTAGAAACGAGGGTCGTTTTTGTTTTTAATTCGCTGTCAAAAGTGCAATGGCGATCACTTTAAAAAAGCTTTGCCATCACACCATTCACAACGAAGCACGTCCGTTCAAAAAATATGACGGACAGACTATGTTTTAATAGCTATTGGTATTTTGCTACTAGCTATCAGCTAGATGTCAATAACCAAAAGCCAATAGTTAAATTAGTTATAAGCAATCATTCCGTGTTCGCCTAAGTCCAATCCTTCCTTTTCTTCTGCCTCATCAACACGTAAGCCCATTGTTGCTTTGATAGCAAAACCAAAGATGAGTGCAAATACAGCCGTGAAAGCGACTACGGAAAGTGTACCTAGCAATTGGATACCAAAACTCTTGTCTGGTGCAAAGATGCCGACTGCCAAGGTGCCGAAAATACCGCAAACCAAATGCACAGAAGTTGCCCCAACGGGATCGTCTATTTTCAATTTATCAAACATGACTACGGATAGTGGAATAATCGCACCCGCTAGTAAACCAACGATAATAGAAAGGTGTGGTGCAATGACATCCGCACCCGCTGTGATACCAACCAAACCACCCAGCATACCATTCAGA
>JBCDKV010000489.1:0-4501 GCA_038746215.1 Bacteroidota bacterium
AAATGTCGCAGAAAGTTTTTTTCAAAGGTGAAAAACTTTCTGCTAGGGGGATTTTAAGGGCAAGAAGCGTTAAGGTTTTAACGCTTCTTGCCCTTAAAAAACCCTTGGAGCATCCGAAAATCTTCTTTTGTAGATTTTCGGATGCTACTGCATGGAATACAAACAAAAATTCGCCCTTTAATCAACAAAACGACATTTTGAGATACACCCACCCCTTCGGACGGAAAAACAAATTTTTGTGAAAAAATTTGTGTTTCCGTCCATAAAAATCTCTTGAGCATACTTGTTGCGCGATTTCAAGAACTTTACCAGAACTTATTTTGAGGATTACTTCATATTCGGTACAATTCTAATATTGAGTAAGTGGTAGTTATTTTATGGCGCAACTAATTGATAACCAAATAGCTACCCCAGCCAATAGCCAATAGCTAATTGCCATTTACTCCGAACCTGGATGATACGTCTGTTTTGCCCGTGCTTCCACATCTTCCTTGTAGTAAGCCACTTCTTTGAACTGCACATTGAGGTAAGGCTCAACTTGATCGTAGAAATGCGGTGAATTTGGATCGCTACTTTGCCCACCCACCAATATACTCTTGGCTTTCACACGATCTCCAAACTCCACAACGGCTACAAAACTATTACCGCGTGTGCCATAAATTTTATCGACTTCGTGCTGTCCTCTCATTCCGTAAGCTGCCAACGCACCCCAAAGACCAGAGGCGAAAGATACAGCTTCGCTATCTTTATCATCATCAAAAGTAGATTGAATATTGCCATCCAGTCGTTGAAAGCGGTTGATGTCACCCCAATTCATTTCCCAGCTACCAAAATCATTCTTCAATTGATTAAGTGCATTCCGAAACAGTCGTAGGCGTTCTTCCATTGGGGCTTCCTTTCCGAAATAGTAAATTTTATCCACATAATACATATCGGCTGGTGCGTCGACATTTCTTAGACACTCCATGCCGTAGTAGTGTGCCAGCGTCATCGCGATAGAATTGGTGTTTGTTTTATAATCCCAATTCCTCAGCAGGGCAATCGGTATGAGTATGTCATTAGAAGGATTGGCTTCGTGTGCTGTCACCAGTCCTGGGATCAATTGCTCAAAGGCGGGTAGGAATGGATCGTGTGCCAGTTCTATCAGGTCGTCCAGTGTCATTGCTTCCTTCATGTTTTCTAGCAACTGTATGGCGTGTATGCCACGAAAGTTTTCCTGATTCTGAGACATGTATTCGGGATAATCTTCCACTTTAGGACTGTATTCGGCAGCGGCAGTGAAAGGCGTCGAATTGCAGTTTTGAATCCATCCGTTTTCGGGATTAAGCACAAGGATACACTCCTGCAGCTCGTGAAGCCCTTGCCAATCTGTTCGACTATCCGAACCATCAACGGGCTGCTCGTAGTCGAAACTCGTATCTCTGACGGGGATAAAATTGCCGTGATAATAGGCGATGTTCCCTTCTGCATCCGCATAAACGGTATTGTTAGAAGAATTGGTCCGTATGTTCATCATCTCACGGAAATTGGCGTGACCATCTTGTTTAGTCCGAATGTAAGATTGACGGAGGGCATCAACGGGCTTCCACATCAGAGCAGTAGCCACCCATTGATCTCCAATTTTATGCGTGATCGGTCCGTGGTGGGTTCGGAATATTGGGAAACTTTTTTCTTTCATTTCGTTGCCTGCTTTGTATTTCAAGCTCACGGCTAGTTGTTCTACTTTTCGTTCTTCCTCATCGTATTCATAAAAATATTCATCCCCCTTTTTTTCAATATCTTCTACAAATTCATCAATAACATCTGTGTATGTAGAGGTGTGCATCCAACCCGTTTTTTCGTTAAAGCCTTGGTAGATAAAAAATTGTCCCCAAGTGGATGCGCCGTACGCATTCAGTCCCGCTTCACTGACCACATGTGATTCGCCTCGAAAATAAAAAGAGGTGTGCGGATTGATGAGTAACATGGCATCACCAGAAGCAGTCCATTTGCCAGACAACGCAATGCCATTTGAGCCTTGTGGTTCTTCGTAAGTCGGAAAGGTATGCTCCGTATCTGTTGAATGAGTATTATAGGAAAGTAAATCTGCCTGTTCGTAAAAAGCCTTGATTTTACGGGTAGATACTCGCTCGATATCGCCTCCGATAGAGCCTTCACTGAAATACATTGGCATCCACGGTTCGAAGCGAGTCAGCAAGTCAGGTTGTACTTCGGGATGTTGGTGTAAATAATAATTGATGCCATCGGCGAAAGCAACACAAAGTGCTTGTAACCAGTCGGGTGCTTGTTCAAAGTTTTCGATAGCTTCTGCTTTTGTCATAAACAATCTAGCTCTGAGGTCGCTATACAAAGCTGCTTCACCTTCCACTTCCGCCAGTCTACCAATTGCCCAAATATAGTTTCTTTCCACCCGCTTAAAATCATCTTCGCACTGCGCATACAGCATTCCGAATACGGCATCCGCATCCGTTTTACCATAGATATGCGGCACTCCGAAATCGTCTCTAATGATAGTTGTATTTGCTGCGTGTTCCTGCCAGCGTGCCATTTCTGTATCAACTGCCGTTTTGGTTCTACAGGCGGTAAAGAGGAGTAAAAAAGAGGAGAAAATCAGTATCTGTCTCATTTCGTAGATTTTGGGTAAATCTAAGGGTTTTTGACTAAAAGTTGGACTTTAATGGCTATACTTGTAGACTGTGCGTTTAAGGCTGAGCTTAAATTTCAAAGAACACTCATCAGACGGTATTGGTGTAAAATGCGGATAAACAGTTGCGGAAGGCTCATTTTTCTTAAGAGCATATTTGGAGCAGGATTGAACTAGAAATCAGCAGTTTGCGGTTCTGACAAGGTGAAAAATTAACTGCATATCTGGATACGGAGTTTATTTTTCATTAGACTACTGGACACTTCTGTAATTGGCTGCAATCGACCTCATTTCTTTTAGTGCTTTTGGAACGTTAAGAAAGAAATTAAGTCTTGATTTTTTTGTTTCTTTTTGTATCAAGACAAAAAGAAAAGGCTGATTTTGTCAAAATGTCCAGTAGTCTATTCGCATAGAAAAACATAGATGTTATGACTTGATTTTCAATAACTTGTCTTAGTTTTCTGAGTGGTTTGTTTTATGCTAATATCCAGTATTGTATAAGTAAAACGAATTAAGAAACGGAAGGATTTCTCGCATTGTAGAGATTCTTCCGTTTTCGGTTTAAGTGACTACATTTTTTTCGCATTCTTTCCCCTAAACGCCCAAAAACTCATTTCCAAAACAAAACGAATAAACATGCCTTTGCTTATCATCCTCCTTGCCATTGCATTGCTCCTATTTCTAGTCATTGTTTTCCGATTGAATGCCTTCCTTGCGCTGATTATCGTAGCCTTAGGTGCTGGAGTGGCTTTGGGGATGCCATTAACAGCAACTGTAGCTTCCATAAAAAAAGGCGTGGGTAGTACACTGGGCAGTTTGGCACTGATTTTGGGCTTCGGTGCGATGTTGGGTGCTATGATCGCGGACAGTGGCGCAGCGCAACAAATCACGAATAGACTAATCGAAAGCTTTGGGAAAAAACGCATTCAGTGGGCAATGGTGCTGACGGGTTTCATCGTAGGGATTCCCATTTTCTACACAGTCGGCTTTATTATGCTCATTCCTATTATTTTTGCCGTAGCTGCTTCGACTCGACTGCCTTTACTTTATGTAGGTATCCCGATGATCGCATCGCTTTCCGTGACACACGGTTTTTTACCGCCGCATCCAGCCCCCACCGCCATCGTTGAGATATACGGCGCAGATATGAATCTGACGCTGCTCTACGGATTAATATTAGCGATACCCACCGTCATCATTGCTGGACCAATCTTTGGTAGTACCCTCAAAAATATAAAAATCAATACACCCAAAAATCTCTTCCCCTTGAAAGAGATCCCTGAAGACGAACTGCCCTCCTTTGGCATTAGCATTTTCACTGGCTTGATGCCCGTCATCCTGATGCTAGCGTCGGCTATTGCGAAATTGTATCTACCACCAGATAGCACCTTGGCTGGCATTTTGAATTTCGTCGGCGATCCTGTTATCGCCATCCTCATTGCGGTGCTACTTGCTATTTATATGCTAGGGATCAGGCTTGGTAGAAGCATGAAAGCCATCATGGAAACTTGCGTTCAATCGGTGCAAGCCATTGCCATCATTTTACTTATTATCGGTGCTGGCGGTGCATTCAAACAAGTACTCATCGACAGTGGAACGGGTGATTATATTGCGGATTTGTTGAAAGATAGTGCTATTTCGCCTTTATTACTAGCATGGTGCATCGCGGCGGCACTACGCATTGCACTAGGTTCCGCGACGGTGGCAGCTTTGACAGCAGCAGGCATCGCACTACCACTCATACAATCTACGGATGTAAGTCCAGAACTTTTGGTGCTCGCCACGGGCGCAGGTAGTCTTACTTTTTCTCAGGTCAACGATACCGGTTTTTGGTTATTCAAAGAGTATTTTAATCTA
>JBCDKV010000490.1:0-4501 GCA_038746215.1 Bacteroidota bacterium
CAATTCTAGTACGGAATTGGTGAAGTTTGCTGTGCAGCAAGGCTTAGTGTAGGAATGGACTTAATGCGTATATTAGAGCATGTTTGGAACACTATTTTCCTATAAACCAACATTTTACGAACCTGACTGCATGAAAAATAAACTCCATATCCAGATATGCAATTAATTTTTCACCTTGTCAGAACCACAAACTGCTGATTTCTAGTTCAATCCTGCTCCAAACATGCTCTAAGTCTCAAAAGTATAGCAAAGATGTCCCCACTACAAAATGGAATATTTTACCCGTTATTCGCATTAGTAGCTGCAATCTATGCCTAACAAGCGACTTAGTGATGGCTGAGAAATAAATTTAAATTAGAGCTCTACGAAGTTTTCTTTTTTACGCAGATTTTTATGATTTTTTATGTCTAAAAAATCATAAAAATCTGCGTCCTTCAGCGTTGAGAAGCTTTGTACAGCCGTTATCATAGAACAATGGAAAAACAACAGCTAGAACGCGGTTTAAATATTAACCGCAGACATTTTTTAGGTAAAGCCGCACTCGGACTAGGTAGTGCTGCGTTGGGGTCACTGCTGATTCCAGACCTATTCAAAGGCAATTCGGCGGAAAGTGACGAACTACCGCTGGGACTCACTCACTTTGCGCCCAAAGCCAAACGCATCATCATGCTTTTTCAGAATGGTGCGCCCTCGCAGTTGGAAAGTTTTGATTACAAGCCACTGTTGAATAAGATGTATAATCAAGACCTACCAGCATCAATTCGTCAGGGGCAGCGAATCACGGGGATGACTGCCTACCAAGAGCGGTTGCCGTTAGTGGGGTCTAAATTTAAGTTCGCTCAACATGGGCAGTCGGGAACTTGGGTGAGCGAATTGTTTCCGCACATTGCTTCCATCGCCGATGATATTTGTGTCATAAAAACGATGCACACGGAGGCGATTAATCACGATCCCGCCCTCACTTTTTTCCAAACGGGGGCGCAACAAGGCAATCGTCCGAGCATGGGCGCTTGGATGAGTTATGGCTTGGGGAGTGAGAATAAAAATCTCCCTGCCTTTTGTGTGCTACTTTCGCGCGGAAAAGGAAACGGGCAGGGCGTATATTCTAAACTCTGGTCAAATGGTTTTTTAGATAGCATTCATCAGGGCGTACAGTTTAGTGCGAGTGAAGATCCAATTTTGTATTTGAATAATCCGCAGGGAATGGATAAACGCGGGAGAAGGCAAATGTTGGATCACTTGGCTTCGCTCAACGAAATGAGTTACCAAGAATTTGGCGATCCAGAGATTCACGCCCGCATTCAACAGTACGAAATGGCGTACCGAATGCAAACTTCCGTCCCCGAAGTGACGGACATCTCCAAAGAACCCGACCACGTGATCAAAATGTACGGTGCCGACTGTATGATCCCAGGAACGTATGCTTCCAATTGTTTACTAGCCCGAAAACTCTCCGAAGCGGGAGTGAGATTTGTCCAACTTTATCACCAAGGTTGGGATCAGCACAACAACCTACCAGGTGAAATGCCCTCCCAAGCCATGGATGTAGATCGAGCCTCGGCGGCACTAATTAAGGACTTAAAACAACGGGGATTGCTGGATGAAACGCTCGTTATTTGGGGTGGCGAATTTGGTAGAACCAACTTCTGTCAAGGGAAATTGACACCCGATAATTACGGTCGCGATCATCATCCGCGTTGTTACAGTATCTGGCTAGCGGGTGGCGGCGTGAAGGCGGGGGTGACCTACGGTGAAACGGACGAATTTGGCTACAACATTGTCAAAGATCCCGTGCATATCCATGATTTGCAAGCTACCATTTTGCATCTAATGGGGATACACCACGAAAAATTAACTTTCAAACATTTGGGCAGACGATTCCGATTGACCGATGTCCACGGTCACGTCGTAAAAGATATTTTGGTATAAGATAAGTTTATTGTGAAATCGAATTGAAGGTGACTCATTAGTTATCGGTCCAAATTTATTCATTCGATCATTCACTAATTCTGTCATCGTATTTAGTATGGAAAAATTAGAACGAATTGGCTTGAACACGGTCTTTGCCTTGCTCTGTTTAATGACGGTGTTACTGTTTTTTGAAGCACAAGTGGTCATACCGTATTGGTTACAGCCCGTTGGGAGAATGCACCCATTATTATTACACCTTCCGATTGGCTTTATTGTTTTACTAGTACTCGCCAACTTATTGCAGCAACAAATTGACCCTGCTTCTTTCCAGAAGATGAATAAGTTTTTGTTGTTGCTGACGGCACTCACTACGGTAGTCGCCGCCATCATGGGGCTATTTTTGTCACGGGAAGCGGGCTACGCTTCCGATTTGATGGATACCCACAAATGGTTTGGCGTGGGAACAGCCTATTTACTTTACTTACTGGCTTGGTCTTATCCTCGAAAGTTACTCTACAATGCCTTACTCTATTCCAGTTTTGCGGGCGTGGTCATTGCTGGTCATTTTGGCGCAAGCCTAACGCACGGCGAAGACTTTTTGGTGGAACCATTGCAAACGGAAGAAGTGGTAGCATTTGATGAAAACGCGCCCGTTTTTGCTACCTTAGTTCAGCCCATTTTAAAGGCTAAGTGTGAAAGTTGTCACAATGCTGGAAAGCACAAGGGCGAATTGGACATAAGTACCTTGGAGAAAATGCTCAAAGGCGGTGAACATGGACCGCTGTGGGAGGCGGGGCAAGTAGAAAAAAGTGCATTGATCCAGCGAGCGGTCTTACCATTAGCCGATAAAAAACACATGCCCCCAAAAAATAAACCACAACTGACTAGCGAGGAATTAGAACTGTTAAAAAGTTGGATACAACACGGGGCAGATATTGCTATTGCGAGTACTGATCTAGCCGAGGAAGATTCCTTGAAAGTAGCCATTGGAAAATATACTGATGCTATTCAAGCCGCTTCGGAAACCGTTTACGATTTTGATTTTGCTAGTCAAGAACTGATTGCTACCTTGAATACGCCTTATCGCAGTGTAAAGCAAAAGTCTTCTACTTCTCCCGCTTTAGAGGTCATCATTATGGGCAGACAGACCTTTGACTTCGCAGATTTTCAAGCGTTAGCGCAGGTCAAAGAGCAAATTGTGGCGTTGGATATGTCCTACGCTCCCGTTGGGGACGAAGTATTTGCCGTGATTGCCCAATTGCCTAATCTCGAATCCCTCCATCTGAATTTCACCAATATTTCGGGGGACAAATTATCCTTACTTAACGAATGTCAACAACTGAAAACATTGTCACTAGCGGGTACGGCAGTGAGCAAATCGCAGATTCTATCACTCGAAATACCTACGCTTGAAGAATTATATTTGTGGAATACCCGCATTGCTGATGCCGAACTAGCTGCTTTGCGAACTACCCTGTCTAGCGTAAATATTCAAAGTGGCATCGAGCGTACGGAGGAGGAACAATTGACCTTAACGCCTCCCGTCTTGAAAAGTGCCAACAATGTCTTGTTTACGGGGGATGAAATCGTATTGGGGCATAAATTCAATGGCGTAGAAATTCGCTATACCGTTGATGGTAGTCAGCCCGATAGTACCGCAAATTTGTACCAAGCTCCACTTAGCTTTACTGAGGAAGTGACCATAAAAACCATTGCCTTGAAATCGGGCTGGAAAGACAGCGAGGTAGCTACTTTTACGTTTAGAGAAAGAGGGCATATTCCACAGCAGATTGAAATGCTACAAGTCGCGCGAATGTTGTGGCGCGGTAAAGGAGGCAAAGGATTGACTGATGGAGAGCAAGGGAAGGTGGAAGAAATACCTTACTTTTCTTGGATTGGCTTTCAAGATAAGCCCTTTGTGGCACTAGCTGATATGGGTGAACAGCTAGTCACACTGGATAGTATTGGTATCAGCTACGGGGTGCAACTGTACGATTGGTTAAGGGCTTCCCCACCGACTCGGGTCGAGATTTATGGTGGAGATAGCAAGGACGATCTCAATTTGCTAGTTGACCAAAGCGTTGGCTTTAGTCGAAAAGAGGGCGATGACACCGCCGTCATCAGTTATTTTAGCGTTGATCGTAGTAGCTTTCGGTATTACAAAATCGTAGCCCACACTATTGAGGTACTTCCAACTTGGCACAGACACAAAGGCAACAAAGGACGTCTTTTTGTGGATCAGCTCTTTTTCGTACAAAACAATAATCGTCAACTTTCATTTTCTGACCAATAGATAGCGATAACTCGCTTAATCTATACTGCAAACGGGAAAAATTAAGTATCCTTTCAATGGGATGAACCGCAAAGCGGAAGGGACTGCAAAAAATCAAACAAAGTATCAATTTCCTGCTCCGTATTATAATAATGTGGAGAAATGCGCAATGCCCACTCTACACCTTTTTCCTCAAAATCTATCCATGCGCTAGACTTCACAGCTACGGAAACATTGAAATGATGGGCAATTAATTGCGCTTTCAGGGCTTGCCAATCATACTTTGGACTGTGTAGACCGATGATACCGCACAAAGCA
>JBCDKV010000491.1:0-4486 GCA_038746215.1 Bacteroidota bacterium
CTTTGAAAATAATTGCTGCCACCCAATCCGCGAAGCGGTTCTCTCGCTTAAATATTCACTGAATATTTACCTAAAGGATCGCTCGTTCATCTCGATAAAGTCGCTATTATTTTCTTCGTCAGAACCGTAAACTATTGATTTTCAATTTAATCCTACTCCAAACAAGCCCTTATTTCGTACACGAACACCAATAGAAACGTTTTTTACTCGACTTTGATCTAAAAATGTCACTTTCCCTGCAAAAAATCGTTCATATATTTAGTGTAATCAGTACTATCCACTTAATTTTGTAAGATTTAATTAAGAACACTTCAAACAGACAAAAAAGCTATGCAAGATTTTTCATTTATCACCAATGCACACCCCTCCTACATCGACCAGATGTACCACAATTACAGCGACGATCCACAATCAGTGGAAGAGAGCTGGCGCACTTTTTTTAAAGGCTTTGACTACGCCGCTGGTCTGAACGGTAGTGCCAATGGAAATGGTCACGCCAAAACGAGTAGTTCCCCCGAAGGAATCGAACAAGAGATGAAAGTCCTTGGACTCATAAAAGGCTATCGAAACAGAGGACATTTGGAATCTACCACCAATCCCATCAAAGCTAGAAAGAACAGAAATGCGACTCTAGAATTATCTGATTTTGGACTATCAGAAGCCGACTTGGACAAAGTATTTTACGCTGGTAACGAAATCGGGATCGGGAGTGTGACCCTGCGAACAATTATAGATCGTCTGAGAACGGTCTACTGCCGTAATATTGGTTTTGAATTCGAGCATATCCAAAATCGAAAGAAGAGACGCTGGTTGCGCGATCACATCGAGCGATTGGATGCCAATGCTTATGGCTTAGGGATTGATAAAAAGCGTCGAATACTAGAAAAATTGAACGGAGCGGTAGGTTTTGAACGATTCTTGGATAAGAAATACGTTGGACAAAAACGATTTTCGCTAGAAGGTGGCGAATCGACCATTGCTGCTTTGGATGCCATCATCAATGCGGGAGCTGCCGATAGGGTGGAAGAATTTATTATCGGTATGGCACACCGAGGACGCCTGAATGTGCTAGCCAATATCATGGGTAAAACCTACGAACATATTTTCAATGAGTTTGAAGGAATTGCCGTACCTGATCTGAAATATGGAGACGGAGACGTGAAATACCACTTGGGCTATTCTTCGCAAGTGGATACGCTGGGTGGACAAAATGTACATTTGAAGTTAGTGCCTAATCCATCGCATTTGGAATCCGTCAATCCAGTAGTACAAGGTTTTGCTAGAGCCAAGGCCGATATTTTATATGGTAGTGATTACGACCGTATCATGCCGATTTTAATTCACGGTGATGCTGCCATTGCGGGACAAGGTGTCGTTTACGAAGTGGTGCAAATGAGTGAGTTGGATGGCTACGATACGGGTGGTACAATTCATTTTGTCATCAACAACCAAATTGGTTTCACCACGGATTTTGAAGATGCTCGCTCTTCTACCTACTGTACAGGTGTGGCAGGCGTGGTACAAGCACCCGTATTTCATGTGAATGGCGATGATCCAGAGGCATTGGTTTTTGCAGCAGAATTAGCGGTGGCGTATCGGCAAAAATTCAATGACGATGTTTTTATAGATATGGTATGTTATCGAAAACACGGACACAACGAAGGAGATGATCCGAGTTTTACCCAGCCAGAGATGTACGAAATCATCAAAAAACATCCAAACCCGTGGGAAGTGTACAAAACGCTACTGCTAAAGCGTGGTGATATCGACGAAACGAGGGCAGAAAGTTTGGAGCAGGAATTTTGGAACAAACTCCAAGAGCGTTTGGATGATGTGAAAGAACATCCACTACCCTATCAGTTTCAAGAACCCGAATTGGCTTGGCGCGCTTTGCAAAAACAAACTACGGCGGCAGATTTCGAGCAATCACCAGAAACAGGTGTGGATCGAGAGACCGTCGAAAAGATAGCCAATCATTTGATGACCTATCCAGACGACCTCAATCCAATTGGTAAAATCAATCGGATCATCAAAGGCAAAAAAAAGCTACTGGCAAAAGGGCAACTCGATTGGGCATTGGCAGAAAAAATTGCCTATGCGACGATACTATTGGATGGCAATGATGTGCGAATGAGCGGGCAGGATGTGCAAAGGGGAACTTTTTCGCATCGCCACGCTACGATTTTTGACAATGGGACGGATTGGGAATACAATCGCATCAACGATATACAAGAAAACCAAGGAAAGTTTCGCATTTTCAACTCCCTGCTCTCCGAATTTGGTGTGATGGGTTTTGAATATGGCTATTCTTTGGGAACACCAAATGCCCTAGTGATCTGGGAAGCACAATTTGGCGATTTTTATAATGGTGCACAAACCATTGTAGATCAATACATTACGGCTGCCGAAAGTAAATGGCGTAGAATGAGTGGCTTGGTGTTGCTATTGCCACATGGAAACGAAGGACAAGGCCCTGAACATTCTAGTGCAAGGCTCGAACGCTTTTTGCAAGCTGCTGCTGAGTTCAATATTACCGTTGCCAATTGTACGACACCTGCCAACTTTTTCCATTTGATGCGTCGCCAACTGGCACGTCCTTTCCGCAAACCCCTGGTACTGATGTCGCCTAAATCTCTATTGCGTCATCCAGAGGTGATTTCCGATTTGGATGCGTTTGCGACGGGTACACGTTTTCAGGAAGTGATTGATGATGCGTCCATCGCTACTCGAAGCCGCAAAAAAGTGAAGCGATTGTTGCTTTGTTCGGGTAAGGTATATTACGACTTACTTGAGAAGCAGCGAACAGATAAGCGCAAAGATGTGGCAATTGTCCGTTTGGAGCAACTTTATCCATTGCCAGAAAAACAGTTATCAGCTATTTTTGATAAATACAGTGAGGCAGAAGTGGTTTGGGTACAAGAGGAGTCGACTAATATGGGTGCTTGGCAGTATTTGTTAAGTCATTGGTACGACAATGGCAGAAAACCCGTAAAATTGATTGCGCGCAGAGCTAGTGCTTCGCCCGCTACGGGTTATAAAAAAGTACACGATCAGCAGCAGCGAGAGATTGTTGCGCAAGCTTTTGATGTTTAGAGTAGAATTTAACCGTAAACTATTGATTTACAGTTTAATTCTACTCCGAATAAGTGCTTAAAGTAAGACCCTTTGGGCATACTTGTTGCTCAATTTTCTTACATTGACTCAGGGTGTTTCCAAGTAAAATGTTAACAAAACTGAGACTTCGTACAGCCCTAATTTTAAATTACAGAAGAAAGAATAAGTAGATTATATAGCTACACTAGCTGCTTTTCTAAGTATACTTAGTGTTTCAGATTTGTATTTTGTCCAGTAGTTTACGCTTAGAACAAAACTTAAAATATGCCAGAATTACCCGAAGTTCATGCTAAAAAACGCTACTTTGATGCCACTGCATTGAAACAAAAGATTCAGTCGGTCGAAGTGCTAGACGACCATATTTTAAAGGATATTGACGCAGAAGCTTTTGAATCGGGATTAGTTGGACAATCCTTTGTATCGACCTATCGAAGGGGAAAATATTTATTTGCAGATTTGGACAATGAAAAGAGTGTTTTGCTGCATTTTGGTATGACGGGTCGACTCAAATATTATTCAGATATGGAAGATCAGCCCAAATACGAGCGCATTCGCTTCGCCTTTGAAGATGGCTTTCATTTGGGTTTTGATTGTCCACGCAAATTTGCTCGCATTCGGTTGTTGGATTCTAAAGAGGAATATATTGAAGCAAAACAATTGGGTACGGATGCAACGGAACTAACCAAAGCAGTATTTTTGGCACTCAGTAAGGGTAAAAGGGGCAGTATTAAAGGCTTTTTGCTGAACCAAAAGTACATTGCTGGTATTGGGAATTTGTACGCAGACGAAATTTGCTATCAGACCAGAATCCACCCCAATTCTACGGTCGATCAATTGAAAGATTCCCAACTCAAAGATATATTCGAAACGATGCGCTCCATTATAGATTTCGCGCTGGATAAAAATGCGACTTATAGCGAGTATCCAGACGATTGGTTGTGGAATCATCGCGAAGAAGGGGCAACTAGTCCAGACGAAAGTGGCGAGATTGAGCAAGCACAAATCGCTGGTCGCAGTACTTATTTTGTACCTAATCGACAGAAGTTGTATCGGTGAGGAGAAGGGGT
This sequence comes from Bacteroidota bacterium, assembly GCA_038746215.1. GTDB lineage: Bacteria > Bacteroidota > Bacteroidia > Chitinophagales > Saprospiraceae > JAAUTG01. Next base: position 4,182 of record JBCDKV010000491.1, read on the forward strand.
AAAAGTAAATATGATAGCCATTTTAGATAGCAATGAGTTTGTGTTCAGGGTGTTTTAAAAAATCATCCAAAACAAGCTCATTTCTGTCCGAAGGGCTTTTTGAAAACAAAATGAAAAACTTCGTTTTTCATTTTGTTTTCAAGAAAGAATGTCAAGCGAGTAGATAAGTAACGGACAAATAATAAGTTCCACATTTTGACCGAGCAGATTTTGTTTTGATACAAGGCGAAAAACGTAGGAATCCTCTTGGCTGGCGAGGCTTTTCAACGCAGTAGCAGGACGAAAGATGCCGTCATAAATCGGGA
>JBCDKV010000492.1:0-4484 GCA_038746215.1 Bacteroidota bacterium
CGACCAGAAAGTATCAAGTGACGCAGAAAAAATAAAGGATGCTTGGAAAATTATATCCATTTGCTTAGCATCCTTTTTTCAAAGTCCGTTCGAGCAGCAATAATGTTGTTTTTGATAATTTTTTCCAACAATCATCAGAAACAACATCATTACCATTCAGTCGTTTACTGCACCACAAAAGGCTTCGTGGTAAAACCTTGTTCCGTGATAACTTTTAGGAAGTATTGTCCTTGTGGCAAACGTGTCACATCGAAGGTAGCTTGATCGGTTTGCACGGCACTATCTTCGCGGTGCTCGAACAACAATTTTCCACTGACATCCGATATTTGGTACGTTAAATAACTAGAAGGTGTCTTCAAATTCAGCGTCGTACGCAATTGCTCACTTACTGGATTTGGGAATAGCTCCAACTCAAATGAGCCTTCCGCTAGCACCGTTTCAACATCAGAATCAATTTCGCTGGTCAACAATGCAACCGACAATGCAGGACTACCAAAGTCGGTGAAAGTAAATCCATTATCCACATCGGGAATGATGTCATCTATCCACTGATTAATACCCAAAAATCCTAAGCCTAAACTCTGTGAGATACCTCGATCAAAATTGAGACTGGGCGCAAGGGTATAGTCTATGTTTCGATCAAAGGCAAACCTTACGATTTCTGAGCCTCTATATCTCAGACCAATCAGGTAGTTTTTATCATCTTCCTCAAATGGCATTTTCATCTCTTCTAGCGATTCAAAATCCAATAAAGGTAGTCTCAACCAAGTACTAGTAGCGGTTTCGTCCCCATCGAAATTATTGAAAGCAAAACCAACCACTTCTAATTCATCGGAATTAAAAATACCATCTTCACTTGTATCTGTCCATTCGTACACATAGGCTTCAATGAATAAGTTAGCCAAACTAGGCGCGGACGTATTCACAAAGAATACAAGGCTATCCATTTGAAAACCAACCCCTTTTGGTACATTGAATCCTGTTAGGAATTCAATTTCTCCACCTCCAGCGATGGTGGTAGAAAGCGTTGCGTTGGGTCGATCTGCTGCTGCATTCCAAGTAGCTTTGGAAAAGGCTCTGTCCGTGAAAGAGAAAGTAGCACTTGCGCTATTGTTGTTGGTAGAATTCTCGACACTATCACTCGTGATCTCGTAGTTGATCTCGTAATTTCCAAGCCTTGGCGTTGGCTGAAAATCTGAAAGCACGATAAATACACTAGAGTCTATTTCCAAAGTCTCCACACTAAAACTTTCCTCATAGACGGTCTCTGGTGCGCTGCCGTCAAGGTCTTCGTAGACAATACTAGCTGCGATAGTCGCATTGCTGGCATCGTTATTACCAATATTGTTGATAATTGCGCCAGGTGTAATGATGAGCGGATTATCTTCATCATACTGAGAAAGCGGAAATGTTCCAATTGGTGCAGTAAGTATATCTTCTGATTCCGTTGATAAGTCGTTAATGCTCACTTGCTCTAACAATTGTACATCGTCAATCGTCCAAAAATAGAAATCGCCATCAAAAGTAAACTTGATACGCACATTAGCCTCACCTGCTATACCATTTAATTCAATACGTCGCAGCTCCGTTCCAACAAGATTCGTCTCATTGGCTGTGAGTACGTTTTCCGTTTCCACGACAAATTGCTCTGGCCAAGTATCGCCACCATCTATACTGTAAGAAACAAAAGCTTGTCCATTCAGCGGAATGTAGTGCTGATAAAAAGAAAGAATGACCTTCTCAAAGGTAGAACAATCAATAATCGGGGAAATCAATTCACCAGATTGGTTGGGGTAAGGTCCAGCACCCGTAGCATCAGAATTGAATACTTGTGCGTTGAAAACGGCTGCACCATCACAAGCGGTTGGAGAGGTAATTGCTGGTGATGCAAAGACCGTTTCGAAACTCGTTCCCCACGTCCAAACGGCTAGTTCGTCGTCCATATTTTCCGAAGAAAGACCAACCGTTGTCCAACCATTGAGTCCGCCTGCAAAGCCACCTTCCATAGGGTCATCTCCCCACAAAACGACTGCCGTCGGATCAAAATCCGTCACGGATCGAACTAGTATGCTAGATCCTTCTAAATTGGCTTTTAACTCTGCACCATCCGAATTAGAAATCATTACGGAAGGGATGACAATGTCTTCTCCGCCAGTACCACCAATGCCACCTGGGTCTCGATCATCTGAAACAATCACCACACCAATCGCACCTGCCTTCTGAGCATTCAGAAGCTTATCTACAAAAGCACAAGTTCCTCGGTCGATGATAGCGACTTTCCCATCTAATGACATGGCTGGAATAGAATCACAAGCTAAGGTTGTGGTTGCTTCACCAGAAATATCCATGGCAATCTCTGGCGAACCGCCGTAACCATCTGGCCCTACACAATCACCAAAGCTGGCTGGAAAGGCTTCGTAAGGTCCAAATTCTGTGTCACCTACTGTCAAGGTAACTTGTATTTGGGCGTTTAGTGCAAATACACTGAATAAAGTTATCATCAATACGGATAACTTTTGATAGTAATAATCATACATGATAAACATAGTTTAATAAAAAAATCGGGCTTGTAAAAAATCTTCTTTGAGGGTCTTTTGAGGGTAGTGGTGAGTTTGAGCGTCGTCTATTGAAGTAGATGCTCTTAAAGCAATCATCTTCCCAAATCAATGGTCTGCAGTTCCTCTTCTTCTCTTTCTAGATAAGTATACTTCACCTCAAATCGTTCAAAATCGCCTGCTTCGTTGGTTTTCAGCATGTCATTGATGTTGATGTTTTCAAAGTCAATGACTTGGAAGGGCGTTCTGCGTGCACTACTTTGTTGGATACAGAGATCGAAATAGTTTGTTTTGGTAGTAGCATCATAGCCGCTTGCAGTTACATCCAAATTGTAAATCAAATTATCCAAATCAACGCGATCAATATCGTAATTAATGTCGTATAGTACATTGTTCCGAATGGTTCTAGCTTCCACCATAAACGGGATTTCCACTTGTTCACCTGCGGGCAACAAACAATTGATTTCGTAACCTGCCGTTGTGATGTATTCTCCAAAAGGTCCCGTGATGATAAAGCTGGTATTGAGGAGTGCGAGGTCTTTTGCGCTTTCATTTTTGTAGGTTGCATTGAAACGAAACACCTTCACCAAACGCGAACTTTTCGGATTGGGACGCATTGTTCCAAAGCCATCATTACTCACTTTAATGGACAAATCTTTTACCGTTTTTGTTTTCTCATAAACTAACTTTACAGGCAGCCCATCCTTATTGAAGGCTCTCGCTTGTTCCAGCAATTCCCGATAAGTTTTGCCTTCTACTTCGTAATTGTAGTAATCGCGTTGCTGTATAATGCTGTAATTAAGCAAAAACAAATCAATGAGATCAAGTTCTTGCTCCGTCACCATCTTTTTGTAATAACCATCGTAGAAACGCTCGTCGAAAGTCTCATCGAGGGTAGAAGAGGAGCAGGCGGCTAGTAATAGGAAAAAAGCAATGATTGATGTCCATTTCATAGTCATGTGATTTCTAATTAGGGTTGTCAAAGCTTTGAGCAAAACTCAGAACAAGTCTTAGCAAAGCTCCTGAGATCGCACAACAAGTATGCTTAAGGGATTTTTATGGACGGAAACACAAATTTCAACTTATTTTTTGGGAAAAAATAAGTTGAAATTTGTGTTTCCGTCCGAAGAGATTTATTGAGCATACTTGCTGCTCAATTTCATTGCATTTACTCAGGCTGTTGTCAAGTAAAATATTAAGAGCATTTTTGGAGTACTATTTTCCTATAAACCAACATTTTATGAACCTGACTGCATGAAAAATAAAACCCGTATTCAGATATGCAGTTAATTTTTCACCTTGTCAGAACCACAAACTGCTGATTTCTAGTTCAATCCTGCTCCAAACAAGCTCTGAGAAAAACGAGACTTCATACACCCCTAATTTCTAATCATGTCCACCCGACTCATCGTGCGAATGGGAGTGTGATCCATCATGATCGTGGGAATGGGACGAACCATCGTGCGAGTGGGAATGATCTGCTCCGTGTTCATGCGTATGCGTACCGTCGTGCGTATGTTCGTGGTGATGTCCGTCCTCGTGATGATGGTGGTGTCCATGTTGCTGTTCCAAGCGATAACCATTCAATTGAATGAGCAACAATACCGTACCTGCAATGACCAAGAACCAGTTTGCCACATCATAAAAGACCTGATAACTCTTTTGCGATTTCCATCTGGAAATGACAAATACAATGGGAATGAGTGCTGCAATTTGACCCAATTCTACGCCCATATTGAAACTCAGAATTTTTGCCAACACATTTTCTGCACCAATGTCAAAAGATTGCAAGCGAGTCGAGAGTCCAAAACCGTGAATTAGTCCAAAAATGAACACCATGAGCAGTAAATTGGGGGAGTTTATCTTCAGTAATTTTTTGAAACCACCTAAGTTCTCAAAACCCTTATAGATGACACTGAACGCGATCAC
>JBCDKV010000493.1:0-4482 GCA_038746215.1 Bacteroidota bacterium
GCGAGGTCGGGAATGGAATCGTTGAGGTTGACGTTGCCCTCGAAATTGAAGGTCAAATTGGGGTCTTGAAAATTGGCTTTGCCTTGAAATTGTTTTCTATTGACCAAGCCGTCTATCGTTAAATCGTGGTATTCGTAATCCAAATAATCAAAGGCGACGATTCGTCCGTTAAATTCGGCTTGCAAACTATCCACCGCCAAACCGCTACCCGCACCTTCCACTTCCAAACTCACTTTCCCGATACTCGTATCTTGTAGCACCTGTCCCAGATCAAACTGCTGCAAAGCCAATTGACCGCGATAGGAAGCATCGGCATAATCTTGGCTAAAGCTGATTCGAGCGTCGGTGTCCAGTTGCCCAACTTCTGTACTCAGTTGCCCTTTGGAATCAATATTATAAACGTCCCCGACGATTTTTCCGCTGTATTGCATTTTACCCATTCGAGCTACTTCTGGCGGCAAACCACCTTCCACAAATCCGTTTAGATCGCTGGCTTGGGTTCGCATCTCAATGATGTCCAAATCGAAAGCAATCGGCTGTCCGTCGGTCAGATGACGAGCCACCAAATCTCCTCGAAAGCCCGTGTAGGCATCCGTTCGGAATTGGATGTTTTTGCCGCGTACCTTGTTCATGCCGCCTTTAAAGTTGCCTGATAACTGAATGCGTCCTAGGCTGTCTAAGCCGCTGGGTATCTCCACATTGCGGGTCAAATTTTTGATTTTATCGTAGGAAGTGGCGAGTTCTTGTAGTTGTATATCGTAGGTGAGCGCATCGGGATCGGTGACTTTTCGAGCCTCGCCCCTTGCTTTTAAAACAATGTTGTCAGCGACTGCAAAATTGACACGAATCGTTTTCAGATCGTTCAGCGTTCCTGCTACTTTTCCGTCCAGTCGCATGGCGCGTTCTAGTTTGGTATTGAGTTGTTTGATTTCGGTGAAGGAAGGCGCAAAATAGTTGAGGTCTTTGAAGGTAAGTCGCACATTAGCGATTTCAAGATCAAATTGCACTTTTTCTTCCAGTTGATTGACCAAGTCCGAAAACTGAGAAAAATTAGCGGTCGCATTGGCTTTGAAAACGCTGTTGGGGGTTCGCAATTCAAATTTTTCGATGCTGCCTGACTGTGGGTCAAGTTTTAGATTGCTCGCAAAATGCTCCAATTCAAAACCGCTGTGGTCTCGGAAGTGAATTTCTTTTATTCTCCCTTTCATCAAATCTTTCACCCACTGCACATCCCGAGCTTCGATATTCAAATCTTGGAGATTCAAATGCTCAAAATCCAGCGCATTTTTGATTCGTTGGCTATTTTGATCTTCAAAAACGACTTGATTGTCCACCAAAGACAGCCGATTGAGATAAATATCCCAATCCAAATCTGGAAAAGCTAGGCTTGTATCTGCTGTGTTTGCTATCAGGCTATCTACGGGCGGCACTTCCACCTCATTTTCTAAAAAAGCATAACGGAAACTCGAATTTTTGAGCCTTATCAAGTTAATATCTACCAATTGCTTTTCTAAGTCCAAATCGCCCATTTGCACCTCAAATTCTTGAATCGTAAACTCGGTATCGGTATAGCCATATTCGTCTAACATGCGAAAATAGCTATCCTGAATGCTGACTTCATCCAAACCAAACGTCCAAGTAGAAGGGCTAGCGGTCGTATCTTTGGGCTGATCGCTGGCAAAAGCATCAATTAGAAATTGGTAGTTGAATAAGCTGTCGGCTTGTGATCGGTAGAGTTGTATTTTTGCGCCTTCCAGATAAATTTCTCGCACATGAATCCGCTGTTTGAAGAGGCGCAGCACACTTAAATTCATGCCTACTTCTTCGGCATAGACCAGCGTATCTTGCTGCTGACTTTCTAAATAGACGCCTTTCAAGGTCAAGGTTTTGAAGGGTTTTAACACGACTCGTCGCAATTCTACTTTGGTATCGAGCGTCTCGGAAAGGGTGCTGGTGATTTGCTGAACAATCTTGCTTTGTACGGCAGGTACTTGTATCAATAGCGCAATCACAAGGAGTATTCCAAGAAAGATGCCGAATAGCCAAGCCGCTATTTTTAGTATTTTTTTGAGCATGTAAATGCTGTTTGAGTAGTGCTGGTGAAGCAATTAGAAGGCTTATGTATTATAAGTGAGAAGCGATGAGATTTGTTCGCTCTACAGCCTTGGTTGTTTGTATGAATATCCACACTCCATTCTGGATGAAAAAGTGTGTTTTGTTCACTTTGCAGAATTGAAAAATACTGAATTGGTTACTTCTTCATAGGCGTTTGCGAAGTTTTGAGCTATGCTTGAAACAAATTCTAGTAAAGCACTTGAAATCGCGCAACAAGTATGCCCAAGGTTCTTTATGGACGGAAACACAAATTTCTCCTGATTTTTCTCTAAAAAATCAGGGGAAATTTGTGTTTCCGTCCGAAGAAACTTACTGAGCATACTTGTTGCACAATCTTCTTGCATTGACTCAGCCTGTATATGAGTGAGATGTTAAGAAATATAGGAATTTGTACACGCCTAACTCCTGAACTGCAACTGGCAGATTCTGCTCATTACATAGCACGCCGCTATCAATTTAGCAGTTGCACAATTTTTCGATTCGACTGTTTGAGTATATCTGTACCGTTTGCAATTTAGCTTCAAATATTGTGCATTTCAACTACTTTCACTAACCTGATACATACCATAGCACTTGCCATTTTTCACCTGAATTTCGCCGCGATAGCTACAGTCAAAATGATCTTTTACGAGTTCATAAGTTGCACCAGAAATATTGACCGTACGGACTTCGCAATGTTGTTCCATTTGTTGAGCGATGTTGACGGAATCGCCCCAAACATCGAAGGCGATGCGCTGCGTACCGATCACGCCGGCCACCACCGAACCTGTATGGATACCGATGCGTGCCTCAAAAAAGTAGCCGCCCAATTCGTCTTTTTGTAAAGAGCGGTGTTTCAGAAATTCTTGAATTTCGAGGGCGGCGGCGACCATGCGTTGTACGTGCTTATTACCTCTAGTATACAGTCCGCCCACACACATATAGGCATCCCCGATGGTCTTTATTTTTTGTAGGTGGTGTTTTTCTATGATTCGATCAAAATTAGTGAAGCAGTAATCTAATTCTCGCACCAGTTCTTCGGGCGGGAGATTTTCAGAAATCTTGCTAAAACCCTGAAAATCCGTGAATAAAATACAGATGTTGTCGTAGGATTCTGCTTTGACGACTCTATTATTTTTCAGTTGTCGTACGACCTCGGAAGGCAGCATATTAGACAATAAATCTTCGCTACGCCTTTTTTCCTCCAATAGCGATTGGTTTTTACTTTCTAGTAAGCGCGTCGTTTTTTGCCAGAAAAAATAGCCACTTCCTAGTAAGAGCAATACGATGGCAAGTCCTATATATTTGAGTTGCTTATTTTTATTTTCTAGCGTCGTTTGTGTCGTTTTCAACTCTTCTAAATCTGCTTGAAAACGATCAGCATTCTGCTCATAGGTTTTGATGCGTTCTGCTTGTTTTAGGCTATCCAGTTTTTGTGTCAACTTACTATTGAGCAGCGCATTAGCCGCCGCAGTTGGAAACTTTTGGACACTGTTTTCTTGCTGAACTAGCCAATCTTCAAACACCAATACCTCGATGGGCCAGTAGTCTTCAAAATTCAATTTAGAACCCTCCGTTAGATTAGAGTGGCCAGTATTCAAATAGCGAAGATTTAAGAAGATTTTTCGTAAGCTCTTGTTTTTTTCACTTAAATATGCCTGTACCAGCGTCTTGAAATCATCGCTATATCTAGTATCGGTTTGAAAGACAGAATCGGGAAAGAAACGCGTTGAATTAAGCAAGCTATCCGTGGCTGCAAATGCGGAGAAGTAGCCTTGCAAGTCTTTGATTAGGCTATCGTTTTGCTGCGCCAAAACAGGTGTGGTGTTGGTAGAATCGCGCAGTAGTAGTTGACTGTGTTTCAACTGATCCAATGCCAGCAAGCGGTCTAAAGCTTCGACGGGTGTTTTGTCCAATAAGGTCTTTGCCGCTTCGTGTAGCTGAAGGGGTGTTTGTTGCGCCAATAAACTCCATGCAAGCCAGCAAAATGAGCAAGTGAATAGTATTTTCATCGCTCAAATATATTGAAAATCTGTACAAGTTCTTCTCCTATTGAGGAATTTGATCTTTTTGCGTTTCCTAGCAAACGGCTGTTTTTTATACTGTAAACGGGATAAATCTGTGCAAACGTATATATCTGTTTATCTGTTTAAATTGTTTATTTGTTGAACTGCAATGCGTTGATTACAAACGTATTAAACGAATAAACAGTTCAACAAATCAACAAAGATGGAAATGTACTTTTTTAGCCTATATGCGAATAACGGGTAAAATACTCCTTTTCTTGGTAGGAACAGCTTTGCTAAACTTTTGAGACTTAGTAAAGTGTTTGAGATCGCGCAACAAGTATGCCCAAAGGTTTTTTATGGACGGAAACACAAATTTCAA
>JBCDKV010000494.1:0-4479 GCA_038746215.1 Bacteroidota bacterium
ATTGGGTGGAAGAAATTTTCTACGATCTAAATGTCAAGTCTTTTGGGGAAGCACGTGCCTTGATTTGGCGTTACTACGAGCAAGAAAAGGTATATTCCTTTCAAGCAATATACGAGGCGGCCAATCAATTGCTTAATTTACTGAGAAGCCATGAGGTCAAGCAAGGCGATCACATTTATTCTCTTTTGCCATTAGTTCCTGCCAATTGGATCAGCTTCCTAGCTACGATCAAAGGTGGTTTCGTTATGATGCCGACGGCTACCAATCTGACTTCGAGAGACTTGATTTATCGCTTTGAATCACTTTTCCCAGAAATATTTATCACCGACATCCAGAATGCACCAAAAATAGACGAAGCAGAAGAGGCGTTTGGACAAAAGCTAAAGCTAAAAATTTGCGTAGGTGGCAGCAGAGCAGGTTGGGTTTCTTTTGATGATTTATTGTCACAATCCAAAGAGGCAACTGCCGCCAAAACCAAAGCAGATGATCCCGTGCTTTATTTCTTCACTTCTGGTACGACTGGCTTACCTAAAATTGTCGTACATACCCATTTCACTTATCCATTCGGGCATTTATCGACTGCTTCGTGGTTGGGCTGCCGACGGGGCGATGTACATTACAACATATCCTCGCCTGGTTGGGCTAAGTTTGCTTGGAGTAGCTTTTTTGCGCCTTGGAACATGGGGGCGACAATCTTTGCCAACCAAGTAGATAAGTTCGTACCTAGCGAACAATTAGCTGCCATGCAAAAGTATGGTATCACTTCTTTTTGCGGCTCGCCCACTGTGCTTCGGATGCTGATTCAAGAAAATATTGCTGCTTATGATTTGAAGCTGCGCACAAGCTGTGCAGCTGGTGAACCACTCAATCCCGATGTCATCCAGAAATGGAAAGCAGCAACTGGCATCAGTATCCGAGATGGCTACGGACAGACCGAAACGACTGCTTTAGTGGGCAATATATTGGGTCAAAAAGTGAAGCCTGGCTCTATGGGTAAGCCCACTTTTATGTATGAAGTACTCGTTTGTGATGAAGCAGGAGCGGAAGTACCACCACTCGAAGAAGGGATAATTTGCGTGAAAACGAATACGAATGTGCACAATGGATTGTTTCTAGAATACTTGAATGACGAAGAACGGACGAGCCAATCTTTCAGAAACGATCTATACTACACGGGGGATAAAGCTTACAAAGACGAAGATGGTTACATTTGGTTCATTGGCAGGAACGATGATGTCATTAAAGCCTCCGCCTATCGCATCGGACCTTTTGAAGTAGAAAGTGTATTGATCGAACACGAGGCTGTGGTGGAATCCGCAGTAGTCGCTAGCCCTCACGAAATCAGAGGGTATGCGGTGAAAGCGTTCGTGATGCTGAAAGAGGGCGTAATTCCTAACAAAGCACTCGCAGAAGAATTGTTTGCATTTTCAGAACAGCATCTCGCCAAGTATAAAGTTCCCAGAATCATTGAATTTCCAACGGCTTTACCCAAAACGATTAGCGGAAAAATTCGTCGAATTGAGCTTAGAGCCAAGGAAGCGCAACGCAAGATAGATGGAATCGTAGGGGAACAGGAATATTTTCATGCGAAGTATTGAGCAGGTGATTGGCTACTAGCTGTTGGCAACCTGCTGTTACTAGCTTCCACACCTCATTTCACCGCTTCGTACTAACCCATGCACCCCAAATCGCCATCTGAAAAAAACGAGTTGGTGGCGTAAACCCTGCTGCCTTAAATAGCTCTGCTAATCTCGTTTCTGGAATGTACTGAATATGATCTCGGATGCGATCCAAACGCTCTTGTAGGTCTTCCGCTAGGAAGTTGGGTGGAAACATGGTTCTTAGAATGTCTAGTCTAGTGGTGAATCCCTCTTTTTTGCCAAAAATATCTGCCAACACGAAAGTTGCGCCTTGCTCCATACGATCCGCGATACCTTTTAGCAAGGCTAGTTTACTGCCATCGTCGTCCAAAAAATGCAAGACGAGCAAAAGTGTTGCTGCTTGGAATTTAGGTGCAATAGGTAGATCGTTCACGTAGCCTTCTCGCAATTTGACATTTGGAAAAGCAGCTAGCTTCTCTTGCGCCTGTACATTCATATCCGCTGATGGATCAACCCCTAAAAACTGCCATTTCGGTCGCGACTTCACCAAGCTTAGTAGTTCGTTGCCCGTTCCGCTACCGACGACCAATACGTTCTTTACTTCGGATGCTTGAACCATATCTAGTAAGTTGGGTAAACAACTCAACAAAGTATTGTAACTGGGTATCCAACTTCGTACAAATTGATCGTAATTTTTGGCACGTTCACCTTCAAATATACCAATATCTTTCATGGTTGTTTTTTTGCTGTCCGAAGGGACTTTTGAAAACAAGTAGATATGCTCCGTTTGGGATAAAAAAGTGCATTTTGCTCCCTTGGTAACGGACAAATAATAACTTCCCGATTTATGACGGCATCTTTTGTCCTGCTACTGCGTTAAAAAGCCTCGCCAGCCAAAAGGATTCCTACGTTTTTTGCCTTGTATCAGAACAAAATCTGCTCGGTCAAAATGAGGAACTTATTTTTCGTCCGTTACTTGACAGTTCTAAATACAAGCTATTAGGCGTACTTTCAAATTTGGCGGCATCGAGCCTGCCAAATTTGATCATCCTCAAATCTAGAGATAAATGATGTGAATAAAACCTATCTTTCTTCAAAAATGAAAGCACTTTTTTGCTCCGTTTGTAGTGTAAACCTGTTTTAGTTTTCGATATTTAGATAAACAAGCCCTAAATTTACGAAAAAATACCGCTGCGGATGGAAAAGAAAAAATATATACCGATCAACTGCTCTTTTTACGATATTTTGGAAGTAACGGCAACGCTAAAAAAAGCATGTATAATCCGTTTCTATGATACAGAGGAAGCATCGACGGAAACCCGTAGCAAAATTGTGAACTTATACACCAAGAAGCAGGAGGAATATATGGAATTGGACAACGGATTGGTCATTCGATTAGATCGGATCATTTCTGTTGATGGGGAATTAATGCCTAATTTGTGTTAGAGCTTGTTTGAAGCATTATCTTCCTGTAAACCAGTACTTTCCGAACCTGACTTTGAAAATAATCCCTCGTTTATCTCGATAAAGTCACTATTATTTTCTTTGCCAGAACCGTAAACTACTGATTTACAGTTCAATCCTGCTCCAAACAAGCTCTAGACAAAATACAATAAAACACTATGTTTAGATACTACTGCAAACTCGCACTACGCAACCTCTTGCGTTCCAAAGGCTATACCATTATCAATGTCATCGGGCTGTCTTTCAGCATGATGGTATGCTTGCTCATGGTGCAGCACATCGCCGATGATCTGAGCTACGACCAACAGCACGAGGACAGCGAACGACTGTATCGCGTCGCGACGAATTGGCAAATCGATGGCGAGGCACGCACGGCTGCTGGTACGCCCTCTCCCCTAGCGGCAAGCCTCCAAGAAGACTTTGCGGAAGTACAAGCAGCAACGCGGATTTACAAAGCACCCAATGTCGATCAATACATTTTAGAACACGAAGACAAAGTATTTTTTGAACAACTTGGCGCATTTGCCGATCCTAATTTCTTTGATCTATTGACCTATGATTTCATCCACGGTGATCCCGCGAGTGCCTTGCAAGAACCTTTGACCATAGTGCTATCCGATAAAATTGCGCAGAAGTTTTTTGGAGCAGACAATCCGATTGGAAAGAGCATCACGATGACGACGAGTTGGGGCAAAGACGAGTATCGCGTTACGGGTGTTTTTGATAGCGAAACTTATGCCTCGCACTTGGAAACGGGTTTCTACGCTTCGGGTCGAGGTGGTGCGATTGGTAAGGAATTTTATCAGGTGGATGAATGGGCAGGAATGAATTTGTACTACACCTACATCAAGCTAAATGCCAGCGAAAATGCCGAAAAACTGAACGCTGCTTTTCCTGATTGGTTGGAAAACTATGCAGGCGACCGCTTGCGAGAATTGGGCATTGGTAAAGGTCATTTTTTGCAACCTATCGAAAGTATCTATTTGGATAGTTCGGTAGTTGGTTTTTGGTTTGGACGCACGGGCAACAAAAACTACGTTTATATTTTGGGGTGTATCGCTGCCTTGCTGCTACTGATTGCCTGCATCAATTTTATGAATTTGGCAACCGCCAGAGCCACGGTGCGCGCGCAGGAAGTCGGTACGCGAAAAGTCTTGGGTGCTAATCGAAAAGTGCTGATTTATCAATTTATGAGCGAAGCCTTTGTCTATGCTGTTATCGCGGTCGTTCTAGCTTTTGGTTTAGCTTATTTGGTATTACCCATTTTCAACAATCTAACCGACAAAAGCCTGAATCTGCCGCTGCTGCAAACGGCACCTTACCTATTGGGCTTCATTGCGATCATTACACTTTTGGCAGGTAGCTATCCAGCCCTTTATTTGTCTGCTTTTAGTCCCATAAAAATCTTTAAAAA
>JBCDKV010000495.1:0-4472 GCA_038746215.1 Bacteroidota bacterium
CCTTGAAAACAAAATGAAAAATTTCATTTTTCATTTTGTTTTCAAGAAAGAATGTCAAGCAGGCAGATAGACTTGTCTATTTTTCTCCAAAGAATAAGTTGAAATTTGTATTTCCGTCCGAAGAAAATTACTGAGCGTACTTTTTGTGCGATTTTATGACATTGATCTGAACTCCGTTTAAGTCAAATACTGATAACAATAGGATTTGCATAGTCGTTTATTCACGTCAAGTTAGTGGAATTGAATAGCCAGACCACTAAACTTATAAAACCATCATATAAAATCATCATAAAGGTACGACGGTTTGGGCAGATATATTTCAATAAAGTCAGACAAAATAACTACAGAAGTCGCACAGCAGCAAAAGTTTTTCTCCTACCTTTGTATTTTGATTGATTGTTTTTGGTGCGCATTTGCTCAAAAACTAGAAATCCATCCATACCAATGAGTGAATTGATCAAACACGAATGCGGAATCGCAGTAGTTCGCCTCTTAAAACCACTAGATTTTTACGCCGAAAAATATGGTACGCCGCTCTATGGCTTGAACAAGCTACGTTTGCTGATGAAAAAACAGCGAAATCGTGGGCAGGACGGGGCTGGCATCGCTAGTATCAAATTGGATATGCCGCCTGGACAGGAATACATGAGTCGCGTGCGCAGAAATGGGACGAATTATTTGGATAAAATATTCAATGATGTCTACAAGAATTTCAAAGGGCTGTCGCAGGAAAAAATGCAGTCAGCAGCTTGGCTGAAAAGAAAGCGCCCCTTCATGGGAGAACTTTTACTGGGGCATCTACGGTATGGAACGCACGGTTTGAATGCCAAGGAAAACTGTCATCCCTTCATTCGCAAAAACAATTGGATTTCGCGCAACCTCATTCTAGCGGGCAACTTCAATTTGACCAATGTGGATGAGCTATTCGAGGAATTGCTCGCATTGGGACAATGTCCAAGAGAAAAATCGGATACCGTGACTGTATTGGAAAAATTTGGACATTTTTTGGATACGGAAGTAGATCGACTTCACGCTTGGCACAAACCCGACGGCTACACCAATGCCGAAATCAACGAACTGATTTACAGCGAATTGGATATACAACGTATGCTAAAGCGAGCGAGCAAAAGTTTCGATGGTGGCTACGTCATGGGCGGTCTGATCGGACACGGAGATGCTTTTGTGATGCGCGATCCGAATGGTATTCGACCAGCCTTTTATTACCAAGATGATGAAGTGGTGGTAGCTGCTTCTGAGCGTCCTGCCATTCAGACTTCTTTCGATATTCACTTCAAGCAAATTAAAGAATTGACTCCCGGACACGCCCTAATTGTCAAAAAAGATGGACGGGTATCGGAAGTACCATTCACAGAAGCACGAGAACGCCATGCCTGTTCTTTCGAGCGCATTTACTTCTCGCGTGGCACGGATCGCAATATTTATTTAGAGCGAAAAGAGCTAGGACGAAGATTGACCGAACAGGTGCTGGAAGCTGTCGAATACGATTTTGACAATACGGTTTTTGCCTTTATTCCGAACACTGCCGAGACTGCTTTTTTGGGACTACAAGAAGGGATAGAAAGGCGGCTAAACGATTGGAAAGAGCAGCGTATTTTGGCGATGGAAACGCATGATCCTGAACTGATTCATAGAATATTGAGTCAGCGGATTAGAGTGGAAAAATTGGTGGTGAAAGACGAAAAGTTGCGGACGTTCATTGCCGATGACGACTCAAGAAGCGATCTCGTGTCTCACGTCTACGATGTCACTTATGGTATCGTCAAAAATGAAGTCGATACGCTCGTTTTGCTAGACGATTCCATTGTGCGTGGCACGACTTTGCAGAATAGTATCTTGAAAATTGTTTCTCGTTTGCGTCCTAAAAAAATTATAATTGTCTCGTCTGCACCACAAATTCGCTATCCTGATTGTTATGGCATTGATATGTCCAAAATGCACAATTTTGCTGCTTTCAAAGCCCTCATTGCATTGCTAGAAGATCACGGCAAAACGTATTTACTGGATGAAGTTTACGAGAAATGCAAGGCACAATTAAAACTGCCTGCTGAGCAAATGGTCAACGAAGTGAAAGCCTTGTACGAAGCATTTACCTACGAAGAAGTATCCCAAAAAATAGCAGCAATCGTCCGACCGAAAGATATTGAACCGACCGTAGAAGTCATTTATCAAACGGTGGAAGGCTTGCGTGCCTCCTGTCCAGACAACAATGGCGATTGGTATTTTTCTGGTGATTATCCTACGCCTGGCGGCAATCGAATTGCGAACCAAGCTTTTGTTTACTTTATGGAACGTAAAGATGTGAGGGCTTATGCTTAACTGGCTATTGGCTATTGGCTATTGGCAAGCTACGTTTCATTTGGCAAAAAAGATGTTTACAGCAAAAAAATGAAAAAACTACTTCTTATCTTGTTGATCTGTCTCAGCACCTTAACCACTCGTGCTTGGTGGGATGCTGGACACCTTGCCGTTGCTGTCATTGCTTACGAAAACTTGGATGAAGATGTCAAAAGGCAGGTGAATGAGTTGGTCAAATATTTGGAGCGGGACTATCCGTATACCAATAATTTTGCGGCACTGGCTACTTGGCCCGACGACCTGAAATCGGAAGGGGTCTATGCTTACAGCACCTGGCACTACACGAATATTCCTTACAATCCGCAAAACGTAGCGATTCCTACGCAGCCCGAAGTAGATATTCTTTGGGCGATTGATCAAGCAAAGGGAATCCTAGCTAATTCAAGGTCGCGTCCAGTCGAAAAAGCACGCCAGCTAGCATTTTTGATTCATTTTGTGGGGGATATTCATCAGCCGCTTCATTCTACCTCCTATTTCAGCAACGATCTACCCGCTGGCAATCGTGGTGGCAACGACTTTCCCATCTCTTCTTTCGGACGTTGGAATAATTTACACGCCTGTTGGGACGATGCTTGTGGTTATACCAGTGATTACAATGACATCAACCCTTATGGCGAACCTAAAAAAGCCCTGACTAAAGCAGACATGAATCGGTTGAAAGCTTTGGCGAAAAAAATCATGGCAGCACATCCCAAAGCGGACATCCTAGGTGTTGAGCAATTGGATCAAGATTTTTGGGCACTGGAAAGCCATAAGCTAGCTATAAAATACGGCTATAGAGGCGTACTATCCGTAGATGAAAACGGAAGAAAAAACTACATCCAACCCAATGCACCCGTATCGGAGTACTATTTGCAGCAAGGACAAAAAATAGCAGAAAAACGATTGGCTATGGGCGGCTATCGTCTAGCAGCAGTGCTGAATGAGATTTTTGGGTAGTAGCTGAGCTAAGGACTACGCCAATGGACAAAATGAAACGCTGAGTACACTTAGAAACACTAAGAGAAGCAGCTAGTGTAGCTAGCTAATCTGCTTCTCTTTTATTCTGTAATATAAATGTCCAGTAGTCTAATTAGAATTAGGCGTCTACGAAGTTTTTGGTAATGCTCGAAATAAGCCTTAGTCAATCCCTTAAGATCGCACAGTAAAATTAAGTTAACGTTTGGTGGGAGATAGTGCTTTGTTTTTCTTAGCTTTTGAGAGAGAGGTTGGTTTCATTGCGAATGTGTTTTAGATACCTGATGTAATCTATTCCAATTGGCTTTGACAGCACAAATAAAACTGTAAATTTGTGATCCATAATGAGAATCAATGAGCAAAATTAGAGTAAAAAACTTTGGTCCAATAAAGAATGGCTTTAGTAAAAGTGATGACTGGATTGAGATAAAAAGAGTTACCGTATTCATAGGAAACCAAGGGTCTGGAAAAAGTACGATAGCGAAATTAATTTCAACCTGTAGCTGGATTGAGAAAGCACTTACTAGAGGAGATTTTAATAAAAAGTGGTTTATTCAGAATGACAGATTTCGTAAAACTTATTGTGCTTATCATCGGCTGCAAGATTATTTTTTAAATGACCACGGGGATGATACCGCCCACATAGAATATATAGGTGAGTCCTATTCGATAGAATACAAAGAAGGACAGTTAAAGATTGAAGAGATTTCAAATGGTAATTATGAGCTACCACAAATTATGTACGTTCCAGCAGAAAGAAATTTTATAAGTACTATAAGAAGTCCTAAGCTATTAAAACTTTCCTCAGACCCATTAGTAGAATTTCTGACAGAATTTGACAACGCTAAACAGGAGTTAAAAAACAGTATTTTACTACCAATTAATAACACTAAGGTTGATTACGATAAATTAAATGATACTATCAACATTAAAGGTGAGGACTTTAGAGTAAGTCTTACCGAGGCTTCAAGTGGTTTTCAATCACTAGTTCCTCTTTTTTTGGTTTCTCGACATCTAGCATTATTAATCGCAAGCCAATCCAACAACGATTCAAAACCGATGAGTAGTGATGAGTTGGATAGATTTAAAAAAGGAGTATCAGATATTTGGTCGAATAGCGATTTAACCGACGAACAAAA
>JBCDKV010000496.1:0-4457 GCA_038746215.1 Bacteroidota bacterium
ACTTCTATCAAAAAGATCGAGGAACAATTTGGTCAGATTCGGATCGTGAATCCCTTGCCAGATAACTACAATGTAGCACCCACGCAAAAGGCTTACGTCATCACCAATAGCGCACCCGATCAAATCGAATCTTTCCATTGGGGTTTACTGCCTTTTTGGTCGAAGGAAGGCAAATTGAGTGGACGGTTGATTAATGCCCGTTCGGAAGGTATCGCTGCCAAACCCTCTTTTCGATTACCCATTCGCAAGCGGCGATGTTTGGTGCTAGCAGATAGTTTTTACGAATGGAAGACCATCAATGGACAAAAAATTCCTTATCGCATTCTGTTGCCCAATGACGATCTGCTTGTATTTGCGGGCATTTGGGAAATTTGGGGCAAAGGCCAAGATCGCATTCCGACTTTCTCCATCATTACGATTGCACCCAATAAAGAAATGTCCGAGGTACACAACAGAATGCCCGCTGTTTTGCTGACGGAAGCCGAACAGCAAGCTTGGTTAGCAGATCAAGAGTTGTCCGAAATTTTGCCTTTACTGCAAACCTTACCCGATGACACACTGCATCTTTATCGGGTTAGCACGAAGGTCAATGGCGTTAGAAATTCGGGTAAAGCATTGCATGAAAAGTGGGAAGCACCGCCTACTTTGTTTTGAGATTCATATACACGCCTCATGCGCTACGCCATCATTCCTCCATCTACTGGCAGGGAGTGTCCTGTCATAAAAGAAGCGGCTTCCGAACTCAGCCAGAGTATGGCTTGGGCAATTTCAGAAGCTTTTCCGTAGCGATTCATTGGAATGCTGTAGACAAGTTTTTCTCTTAGTCCTGCTTTGGAAGAAAACAATAAATCTAGCATGGGGGATTCCGTAAAGACGGGACAAACCGCATTGATCCGAATGTTCTTTTTGGCATATTCTAGTGCCGCCACTTTCGTCATTCCCACGACGGCGTGTTTACTGGCAGAGTACGCCAAATTATTGGGTAAGCCTTTGAGTCCTGCTATAGAAGCAATGTTGATGATTGCACCGCTACCCTGCTGCTGCATTTGCCGCAGCTCGTGCTGCATACAATAGAATACGCCCGTTTGATTGACAGCGATTACTCGATCCCAATCTTCCAATCCGTGCTGTTCTGTTTTGGCTGCTTTCGATGGACCAATACCTGCATTATTCACTGCAATATCCAGCCGACCATAGGCTTCTACCGTTTGATCTACGAGTGCTTTAACTGCTTCGTAGTTTGATACGTCTGTTGCTACGAATAGGGCTGTTCCACCTGCATCTTTTATGGCGGCAGCAGTTTGCTGTCCTTTTTCGATTTGTACATCCGCTAGTACAACTTTTGCCCCTTTTGCTGCGTAGATCATAGCGGTTTCTCTTCCTATACCTGATGCCGCTCCCGTGATGAGGACACTTTTGTCTTTAAAATCCATGAGTTGAGTTGATTTTTGTTTTATTTGTTTTTGTTACTTTGTGTCTATCAAACGTCTGACTGCCCGCCCACCAAAAAAGTTCTAATACTTCACCCGTACCAATTTCAAACGATTCCTGCGCTCACTAGGGATCAACATTTCTCCAGCCCCCGTTTGAATGGCATCTCTAAAACGCAGGCGTAGTTTCTGATTTTCGGTACTCATCACGCTGTGTCGCTCGAACTTACCACTTCCTTCTATGATGTATTCGCTCACCGTATTTTCTTCTTTCACTTCATCGTTGAAAACAAAGTGCAGGCTAGTTGGCGTTTTTTGCAGAAAATAAGAAGAAAAAACAGCCCCATCGTCTTGTGAGTATTGTTTTTTGCGCAACACATTGGACCAATGTTGTTCACCGTCGGGATGTATCGAAACCACCAGCATATGTTCGTAATAATAATCAATCATACCGATTAGATCATTCCGTACGGCTCGACTGTAATAGCCCGCTGTGTTTGCGCCGTAATTGCGTTGATTGGTTTTCACACGCTCTGTCACCATTAGTATACCGCCGTCTCGTCTTAGTACGATCTCTTGTACGCTGGTTTCAAAAATGCCTTTGTTTTTGGAAGGTGCATCGCGCTCTAGGAAGCTACTGACCAATTCTTCATCAAATTCGTGGAAATAGAATTCGTGATCGTCCATATTGTCTTTGGGAGCTTTTAGCAGAAAATAACCTTTCGCCCAAGCCAAGTTTTTTTCTCCCCAAAGTCCGCCTGCCACTAAATTATCGTTCAAATTATCATATTCAAAATAAACGTCGTTGGTGAGTTTATCTCCCAAGCTAACCTCCGTTTTCCGTACGGTTTTTAAACTGCCGTCTTGGTAGTAGATTTCGTACAAATGATCTTTACTCCGACTCCTATAATTATTTTTTAGCACCACGTAGTACATCTCTCCTTCATTGGTCACCACAATTTGATGTGGATCGCGGGAAAACACCAGATTTTCAGGCTGGAAATTAGTTTCCCAGAGAAATGTCATCTCCTCTACATCAAAAGCATACACACTGATTTCGCCACTCGATTGTCGATTAAATATCAAGACCTTAGAGCGATCTTCCGAAGGCACAATATCGTATTGCCGATCTGCAAAAATATAGCCTAAATTAATGACAGTCGCGGAATCGACGAGATTAGCCCCAGCATCGTATTGATGTGCTTTCAAAATACTTTGTCCCTTCAGCCGATACTGATACAGCACATAAAAGTGGTTGGCTTTGTTGACTAATCCTAAGACTTCTGGTCGTCTTTTGTCCAGTTCTACTTCTTTCTCCCAAGTCATTTTCAGGTCGTCGTCGTAGGCTTGGACGCCGAATTTATAATTGCTTTTGTTTTGAAAGACTAGGTACTGTCCTTTTAATTTTCCAATTAGATCATAGGACATATCCGTTCTCAATACAAATTCTTCCGACACGGTTACCACTTGAGCCATTGTATGTTCTAATACAAAAAAGCTACAAAGCACGAAAAATGTAATGTATTTCATAGATGTAGATTTTTAGAGCTTGTTGCTCGTAAGTGATAAATTATACTGTAACTGGGGTGAATTTGTGCAACCGAATATACGTGTTTATCTGTTTAAACTATTTATTCGTTGAACTGCAATGCGTTGATCCTAAGTGTATTAAATAAATCAACAAAGATGGAAATGCACTTTTTATCCCATACTTAATGCGAATAACGACTGTGCATATCTCATTTTATTGACATTTGGCTCAGATATAGCTCAGGTCAATATCAGCAAATTGAATAACAAGTATGCTCATTAATTCTCTTCGGACGGAAACACAAATTTCAGCTTATTTT
This sequence comes from Bacteroidota bacterium, assembly GCA_038746215.1. GTDB lineage: Bacteria > Bacteroidota > Bacteroidia > Chitinophagales > Saprospiraceae > JAAUTG01. The sequence continues at coordinate 3,281 of JBCDKV010000496.1, forward strand.
TCTCCAAAAAATAAGTTGAAATTTGTGTTTCCGTCCATAAAAAACCTTTGGACCTACTTGTTGCGCGATCTCAAGCACTTTACTAAGTTTCAAAAGTTTAGTAACGCTGTTACTACCACAAAATGGAGTGTTTTACCCGTTATTCGCATACGTAGTATAAGTAGGTAGACTCAAGGTTCATTCAAATGAGATGTTAAGAAGTAGAGAACTTCGTACAACCCCAATTGATAATGAACTTTTGCAACTAATAGTTTTTACACAGTAAAGGTTGCACTAAAAATATGAAAATTAAACCAAGTAGCATCGCGGACTTTAAAACAAACGATTGATAAAGCGAAAACGTCTATTTGTATTCGTCTCGTTTACTTTAACACTAGAATGAACAAAAGCCAAGTCAAAAAAGTAATATTTGTTATCTTTGCCAGTCTTACGAAACAAAGAGCCAAACCGCCTATATAATCAATGCCAAATTTATGCAGGAACAAATCAAGGACATACGGGAACAACGAAGTGCGACCTACGCCAAACTGATGAAATTTCTATGGATAACGGTTGGTGCTGGTTTGCTAGCAGTCGTACTTTTCTTCGTTGGACTTTCCTTTACCGACTTACCGACTTTTCAAGAACTCGAAAATCCCAAAAGTGATCTGGCGACGGAAATCTACGGCGATAATTTGGAAGTTATCGGTCGGTTCTATGCCGCAGGAGGTAATCGTATCAGCGTCTCCTATGATGAACTTTCCCCTAACTTAGTCAAAGCTCTTGTAGCAACGGAAGACGAACGCTACTATCGGCATTCGGGCATTGATTTTAGAGGTTTGGGTAGGGCTATATTTTTCTTGGGGGGAAGAGGTGGTGCCAGTACGATTACACAACAGCTTGCGAAACAGTTATTTACGGACAAATATGCCAATAGTATCCCTGAACGATTGATGCAAAAATTCAAGGAATGGATCATCGCAGTTCGACTAGAAAAAAGATATACTAAAGAAGAGATCATTGCGATGTACTTCAATATATTTGATTTTACTAATAATGCGGTTGGTATAAAAGCCGCATCTGAAATTTACTTTGATACTTCGCAGGATTCGTTATCCGTAGAACAAGCAGCCTTATTTGTGGGAATGCTTCAAAATCCCAATCGGTTCAATCCTGTTTCCACTAGTACTGCTAAAAA
>JBCDKV010000497.1:0-4455 GCA_038746215.1 Bacteroidota bacterium
AAATTCTCTCTTTCATGCTAAACTTTCATTACTATTCTATTGCGCTCTCCAAACTTTCCTTAGTTTGCCACCCAATTCGAATGAACGCAAACAATTGATGGAGCAAATAAAAAAATATCAAACCACTTTTCTAGCGTATTTAGCAAATCATCCCTTCAAGAAAGAACCGCTTGGGCTGTATGAACCTGTAGATTACATCTTAAATCTCGGCGGCAAACGAATGCGTCCCATTGCATTGCTGATGGCGTACCAAGTCTTCAAGGAAGACTGGGAAGCTGCGCTACCTGCTGCTTACGCCATTGAAATTTTCCACAATTTTACACTAGTACACGATGATGTAATTGATGATGCCCCATTGCGAAGAGGAAAAATGACCGTTCACGAGAAATGGGATTTGAATACCAGCATCCTATCGGGAGATGTCATGCTGGTGTATGCCTACGAATACCTGTTGGCACTGGAAAATAAAGTAGCTATTTCGAGTATCATCAAAACGTTCAACAAAGCAGCCATAGAAGTTTGTGAGGGACAACAGCAGGACGTGGACTTTGAACTGAAAGCAGGTGTTAGTATTGCGGAATATTTAAAAATGATCGAGTTAAAAACCTCTGTTTTATTGGCGGCTGCGATGAAAATTGGGGCTTTGGCAGCAGGTTCAAATGAGTCCGACGCAGAACACCTATATCAATTCGGTCGAAATATCGGCATCGCTTTTCAATTGCAAGATGACTATTTGGATACTTTTGGTGATCCAGCTAAATTTGGTAAAAAAGTAGGCGGTGATATTGCCAAAAATAAAAAAACCTTTCTGGTGTTGAAAGCACTGGAATTAGCAGACGAGCCAGTAAAAGAAGAATTGAATAGATGGATGAGCAATAGTGATAAAGACAAAGAAACTGAAAAGATCAATCGAATCACAGCAATATTCCACGCCCTAAACATTCCTGCATTGACAAAAAAGATGAAGAATGGTTTTCAAGATCGTGCTTTCCAGCACTTGCAGGCAGTGTCCGCCGAAGCGCAAAGAAAGCAAGCCCTCACACAACTAGCAGAGATGCTATTGGATCGAGAAGTTTAGTCCAAACATGCTGACAAGTTTATCCACTTGCTTAACATCATTTCTGTCCAAAAGAGCCACCCCAATTGCTAATTTTTATTTAGGCGTGTACGAAATTTTGAGTAACACTCGGAACAAGCCTTAGCAAAGCTCCTGAGATCGCGCAACAAGTATGCTCAAAGGGTTTTTATGGACGGAAACACAAATTTCAACTTATTTTTCGGAGAAAAATAAGTTGAAATTTGTGTTTCCGTCCGAAGAGAATTACTAAGCATACTTGTTGCTCAATTATCTTGCATTGACTCAGGCTGTTTTCTATTAACAAAACTGAGACTTCGTACAGCCCTAATTTTTGTGAAATAAAAATTAGCAATTGGAGCACTAAAGTGTCAACTACTTTTACGATTCGGATAAATATGTCAATATGCTCTAAAAATAAAAGAACGCTATGATTAATATATTAGACCTCCATTTCTTGGATAGCACAGAGACCATCGCATCGTTTTTAGTAAAGGCGGGTACAGAATACGTTCTATTCGAGACTGGACCGTATTCTACTTTTCCTCAGATGGAAAGAGAATTGGCGCGTTTTGACTTATCTCCTAGTGACATCAAACACGTTTTTCTGACGCATATACATTTTGACCACGCAGGGGCTGCTTGGGCATTCGCCAAAACGGGATCGACCATCTATTTGCACCCACATGGTGCTAAACATTTAGCAAATCCTACCAGATTGTACGAATCTGCCAAGCGCATCTATCAGGATAAGATGGAGTATCTGTGGGGAAGAATGGAGCAAATTCCCGCTGAACAGTTAAAGGTAGTAGATCACGAAGCGTCCATCGTGATAAATGGATTGGAAATAAAAGCTTTGCACACACCTGGACACGCCATTCATCACATTGCTTGGAAAGTTGGAGCAGTTATTTTTGCAGGTGATGTTGCTGGCGTCCGAATCGGCGATGCAATGGTGGTACCACCCTGTCCGCCGCCCGATATAAACGTAGAAGATTGGCAGCGTTCCATTGAGATACTAAAAAAGGAACAAGCAGAAGCTTTGTATTTGACGCATTTTGGTAAGGTAGAAACGATAGCGGAACATTTGGCAGAGCTGGAAAATATACTACTAGATTGGGCCAATTGGATGAAACCCTACTTTGAAGCGGATACACCTCAATCGGAAATTGTACCAAAATTTCAAGCCTACGTGAGCGGACAACTGCAAGCAGCAGGTATCACCGATCCAGCAGATTTGGAGCGATATGAAAAAGCAAATCCTTCGTGGATGAGTGTCGCAGGACTAATGCGATATTGGAAAAAGAAGTCGTAAAAAGCCCAGCTTTTTGCACAAAATGGACTACCTATAATTGGGTAATTCAAAACTTTAACAAAATTTCTTTCTGTTTTTTTGGGCTTTTGATGACTTCTAACGTATATTGCATCATACTTATGAAGAGAAAACTTAAATCAACATTCCAAATTTAGAATTACCCATTCTTGTTTTAAATTATTCCTCAGTGTAAATTTTTTTTCCTTCCCATGACATATACCAGTTGCTTTACATGCTCGTGTGTAATTGCGAGGTCTAGTGTGTTTTCATGCTAGGCTGGTGTGACTGTTGTATGAGCATCTTCACTTTTCGGATATATTTATTTTATTCATAGGGATCATTTAAAATCTAATTGCCATGTTAGTACTTTACATCGCTTTGGGCGCTTTCATCGTGGGAGGAGGAATCGTATTTTTCTCTGATTCTACACAGATTGGAAGCTAGAAAGAAGATGTTAGACAAGAGAAGGTATATATATTGAGTTAAGCAAAGTATATATATAAACATACTAAAGGAGAAAATTTGTCTAACAGTTTAAAGCTGTTTGTATTGATTGTAATACAAACAGCTTTTCTAATTTATGAAACAAATGATTCAACTCATCGGCATTCCATTTGACGCTAATTCTTCCTTCCTAAAAGGTGCAGCCTACGCACCTGCTCGTATTCGCTTAGCAGATCAAGAGGGTGCTGCCAATCATTATTCAGAAAGTGGATTAGCTGTAGTGAAAGGTGAAATTTACCACGACAATGGAGATCTAAAATTTGAAACCACTCAGGCAGCAAATGCCTATCAAATCATCAACGAAAGTATTGCAAAACTGGTGAAAACGGGCGACAAAGTCCTATCCTTAGGCGGAGACCATTCCATTAGCTTCCCAATTATTAGCGCATTTGCAGCACATTATGAATCACTAAATGTGCTACACTTGGATGCGCACACTGATTTATACGACAATTTCGATGATAATCCTTATTCCCATGCTTCCCCTTTTGCTAGGATTATGGAAAAGGGACTGGTTCGCAGTTTAACACAAGTTGGGATCAGAACTTTCAATACACATCAACGAACGCAAGTAGAACGGTATCAAATTCGAGTGGTAGAAATGAAAGATTTCAGCTATGATTTCCTTCAATCGCTCGAAGCGCCACTCTATATCTCTTTGGACTTGGATGTACTTGATCCCGCCTTCGCGCCTGGCGTATCGCATCATGAGCCTGGGGGCATGTCTACGAGGCAATTGCTAGAGACAATTCAACGCATTCCAGTTGAAATTGTAGGAGCAGATATTGTAGAATACAATCCCGTTCGAGACGTACATGATATGACCGCTATGCTTGCCTATAAATTGATGAAAGAATTGATGGCGAAGATGGTGTAGAAATAATAAATACTAAATCAATCTTAGAAAAGCATGGTACAATGACGGGTAACTTCAAGCTTGCCTGTCATTTGACACATTTAAGATTAGGCGTGTACTGAGTTTTGAGCAACACTCGGAATAACTACTAATAAGGCTCGTGAGATCGCGCAACAAGTATGCCTAAAGGTTTTTTATGGACGGAAACACATTGAGCATACTTGTTGCGCAAATTCCTGACATTGACTCAGCCCATCTTCAAGTAAAATGTTAAGCTTCGTACACTCCTAATTTAAGAGGATAGGTAAGCTTAGAGTTGCCCGTCGCATAGATTGAGTACCTGCTAAAAATCTAGTACAATTATTGAAATTGATCTAATCTGCGTTCCTACCACGTAGTAAATCTTTCTAAAATCCTTTTCTACTAAAACTAAAACCTTTTGTTATCCTCTTTACGTTCGTTTGCTTGCATCTTTGTGCCTATAAACAAACATCTGCAAACATGGCAAAACGAATCTTTCCCTTATTGTTCCTCCTTTACTTTGTTACCAGTTGTACCAGCAATCAACCTTTCTTTCAGAAGGATAGCGACCCAACGCCCGAAGGCAAAAAGTGGGTCAAAATAGAAGCAATGTCCGATGAATTTAACGGCAAAACATTGGATACTAAAAAATGGAAAAATACCGATCCGCAAAAATGGATAGGA
>JBCDKV010000498.1:0-4403 GCA_038746215.1 Bacteroidota bacterium
ATTGAACTGTAAATCAATAGTTTACGGTTCTGGCGAAGCAAATAATAGCGACTTTATTGGGATAAACGAGCGATTATTTTCAAAGTCAGGTTCGGAAAATATTGGTTTACAGGAAGATAGTACTCCAAACATGCTCTTAGTAAATCTAACAACTCACATCATTCCCAAGCTGAGCCGTATGTATAAATGATGCACGTGCTTCAGCTTGAAATTAATCACAAACATATTTTCTCATGACTCAAATAAAAGGTCTCCTAGTAGGCATATTGGTCTTGCTAGGCATAGCACCGCTTTTTGCTCAATTGGAATTTTCATTAGAAGTTCGACCCAGAAGTGAATACCGACATGGCTTCAAAGCATTAGCCAATGAAAACCAAGAAGCGGCATTTTTCACCGATCAGCGAACTCGGCTCACTTCTATGTTTACGGACGATAGAATTGATCTAAAAATCAGTATACAGGACATTCGGGTTTGGGGAAACCAGCCCCAACTGGTGATCGGAGATGGTAATTTGACCAGCGTTCACGAAGCTTGGGCAAAGGTAAAATTGGATAACAAACTTGGATTGAAAGTAGGGCGGCAAGAAATCGCCTACGACGACGAACGCATCTTTGGTGCAGTGGGTTGGGCGCAACAAGCGAGAAGCCACGACGCAGCACTGTTGACGTATCAGGATTCCAGTTTTACGGCGCATCTAGGGCTAGCTTTTAACCAAAATAGTGCTAGACTGATCTCCACGCTCTATACAATCAATAACTACAAAGCCATGCAATATCTATGGCTGCACAAAGATTGGGCTAATGCAAATCTGAGCTTACTGTTTTTGAACAACGGCAGACAAGTGCTAGATGGTCAAGGTGCAGCAGTCGGTACTAATTTCAGCCAAACCCTAGGTGGTCGCTTTGGCTTTAAACTGAATAAAATTGGTGTGAATACCGCTTTCTACTATCAAGGTGGTACACAAGCCAATCTACAAGCTACCGAAATCAGTGCCTACTACGCAGGTTTGGATGTCAATATTCCTTTTGCAAAGGGGCAAAAATTCACGCTTGGTGGAGAAATCCTCTCTGGCAATGACCAAATTGCAGGTGACCAAAAGCGAAATAATGCCTTTTCGCCCTTCTACGGCACAAACCACAAATTCAATGGTTTGATGGACTATTTCTTCGTCGGCAACCACGCCAATAGCGTTGGACTAAACGACTACTTTGTGAAATGGGGTATGAAAAAAGCAAAATTCAATACAGGCGTACACCTACACCTATTCACTGCCAATGGGACCATGATGGATGCTGTTGGAAACGATCTATCGGCTCATCTGGGAACAGAAGTGGACTTTGTATTCGGCTTTCCCGTCACAGAAAATGTGAAAGTATCAGGCGGCTATTCTCAAATGTTTGGAACAAATTCGCTCATTGCCTTAAGAAATACAGGTTCTTTAGATGCAACCAGCAATTGGTTTTGGACAATGATTACGATTAAACCCTCTTTTAAAGTGAGTAAGATTGGTTATTAAGCGCATGTTTGGAGCGTTACTCTTCTAAGATTGAAATTTGAATCCACTGGATCGGTAAGTAACGGACGAAAAATAAGTTCCTCATTTTGACCGAGCAGATTTTGTTCTGCTACAAGGCAAAAAACGTAGGAATCCTTTTGGCTGGCGAGGCTTTTTAACATTCTCGCAGTATTGCTTGCAGAAAAGATTGAGTATCTTTTCAACGAAGAGAACCGCTAGCGGGTGGGATGCCTTATCTACGCTTGGTCACAAATCGGGAAGTTATTATTTGACCGTTACTAAGTCCTTAGTATTGCCGAGCCTACGGTTAATCTTCCTGTAAACCAAAATTTTCAAGACTATAAAAAAAGTACAATGAAATATACACTAACAATCATAACATTATTAATTGCACTCGGCTTTTCGCAAGCACAAGAACTGACCATCGGTGATGCCATCAACAAAGCGAGTCGCCAAAGAATGCTGGCACAGCAAATGATGAAATGCTACCTCATGATCGGGACAGATACTAGAGTCGAAAGTGCTAGAAAAGAACTGGATGAATCGGTGGCACTCTTCGAAGAGCAGATGCTAGAATTATTAGATTTTGCAGCCAATGAAAAAGTGACAAAAGCAATTGGAGAGGCGCAGGAAGTTTGGGCAGCTTATCGAATCAAAGTCGTATCGAATCCAAATAAGATAACGGGTTTGGCTTTGCTAGAATTAAGCGATGAATTAGTAGAAGAGTGCGATGATATTGTCAGCTTACTGGAAAAGTCTGCCAAAGTTAAATCAGCAGAATTGGTCAATTTATCAGGTAGACAAAGCATGCTTTCGCAACGTATCGCCATGCTCTATTTGGCGTATTACTGGAAATTGCCTAGTGCTGATACTTATCCAGAAATGAAAAAGGCACACAAGGAATTTGAAGCAGCACTCAATGAGTTAGTCGCTTCTAAATTGAATACATCAGAAATCACAACGAAGCTCAATAAATCCATCGACGAGTGGGAATTTTCCAAAAGCACCCTCTACGTCAAAGATAGGCATTTGATGCCCGCCGTGATGATGGTAACGACGACCGCTATACTCGAAAGAATGGACGACATTACAAATTTGTACGCTGAATTGACAAGTAAAAATAGCCAAAAAAATGCTAAGTTCAACCTGGGAACATTAGTTAAGTTTTAATAGTCTTGTCAAAGTGGTTGATGGGCAGCAGTTTTGCTGCTCATCATTATTAGTACTAACATTGACTGCCAAAATCACTCCCTCAACTTACACCTCTGACCGCTCGCTTCTAACGTCCGATTTCTGGGCTAAAATCCTAAATCTAAACTCACCATCGCATTTCTCCCGCTTTGTCAGATCAATTCCACTCGATTATCCATTTATTGAATTCTACGCGATAGGTCGATAAGTTTATCCACTCGACTTACATCATTTCTGCCCAATAGGGTCACCCAAATTGCTAATTTTTATTTCATAAAAATTAGGGTTGTACGAAGTTTTACGCAACACCCCGAAACGAGTTCTAAGTAAAGCTCCTGAGATCGCGCAACAAGTATGCCCTAAGGGTTTTTATGGACGGAAACACAAATTTTTCAGGTAAAATTTGTGTTTCCGTCCGAAGAGAATTATTGAGCATACTTGTTGCGCGATTTTCTGTTAGGTAAAAATGAGACTTAGCGCAGTTCCTAAATAAGAACGATTAGCCTTTTGTCCCCTTTCAATGCACAAAAACTTTTGTTTGGACGAAACGTTTTTTTGGTGAAAGCACAGCAACCGCTTAACAAGAGTGGTTCTTAGCATCGAAACAAAACAAACAATGAACACTAGTCAAATCATTGTCCTACTCTTTGGGATATTGTATTTTGCCTTTCTGCTTCGTACTAGGCGAAAAGGAGACTTCGAAGATTTTTCGGTAGCGGGTAGGAGCGTTGGTCTTTTTTTGATATTTGCTTCTATTTGTGCCACCTACATTGGTCCAGCCATGACGATGGGACTCACTAGAGATGGCTTTACCGATGGGCTATTTCTGACGTATATTGCAACCGCTGGCGGTTTTGCGATGATGGCTGTAGCCTTCTTTTTTGCACCAAAAGTTCGCGCTAAATTTGAGCACAGCTATTCCATTGGAGACGTGATTGCAGGGGCTAAAACGCATAACCACAGAACGGTGAAAATTGCGGTGGGCTTGATCTCTGCTTGGCTGATGGCATCTATCACCATTGCGATGAGCTACGCAGGCGGGGAAATCGTGAACAATGCTTTTGGCTTCTCCAAATCTTGGTCTATTGTCATCATCACCCTCATTGTTATCACCTATTCCTTTTTTGGCGGCATTCGTGCTTCCATACAGACCGATGCCATTCAGTTCAGCCTCTTTGTGGTGCTGATTCCTTTGCTTGCCATTTTATTGGTTGCCGATCATGCTTTTTCTTGGTCAGACTTTCAGACACACGCCTTCGCTGCCACCAAGCGAAAATTTGAAGCCGAAACGCTCACGAGCATGTTTGGCTTGCTGCTCTTTTGGATACTACACACGGCTGGTTTAGACGCACCCATCGTGAATCGTTTTTTAGCAGCAAAAAATATTCGAGTCACCAGAAATGCGACGGCACTAGCAGGACTGTTCTTTGTGTTTTGGATTGTCTTGATGGTTTTTATCGGTAGTGCAGGTGCTTATCTACATCCCGATTTTCCAAATGACGACCAAGTACTCCTCAAGATCGCTGCGGTCTATTTTCCTGATTTTTTGTACGGTATTTTCTTGATTGCGCTGATTGGTGTAGTCATGTCCACTCAGGATTCAGCCATTAATATGGCAGCGATTGCTTTTAGCGAAGACGTCATGGGTGGCTTTCAACCCCATTTATCCAATCGACAGAAACTGCGTTACGCTAA
>JBCDKV010000499.1:0-4392 GCA_038746215.1 Bacteroidota bacterium
AAGTTTAGTTCGGGCATAGTCGGAGAGCGATTTTACACGTTGTTCAATCGCTGGCATACCAATATCCAGCGCATAAGCCACGGCTGCTTTAGCTCCCAGCAAATTTGAGTAATTGCGCTCCCAATATTCAAAGCGTTTGGCCGTTTGATTGAGTACGTACGTATTGGGTGTTGTCCACTTTGCGCCGTGCAAGTCAGGAAAAATAGGCGTCAGTCCACCTTGCAAAGCTTTATCAGAGACGTACAGAAAACCTGTTCCCCTCGGTCCGCGTAGAAACTTCCGAAAAGTGGCACTCAGAAAATCGCATTTGATGTGGTTAACGTTTACATCCAATTGTCCCGCCGACTGACAGGCATCGACTAGGTACCACACCCCTGCTGCTTCACAAATTTGCCCAATGGCATTCACATCTTGCACCAAACCCGAATTGGTCGGTACGTGCGTAACTGCTACCAATTTGGGTCGATGTTTTTGTATCAAATCCTCAATAGCATTGACGTCTACGCCGCCGTTTTGTTGCTTATGCGCACGGATGAGTTTCACGCCCAGTTGTTTAACTAAATACAGGAAAGCAATTTGGTTAGAAACATAGTCATCGTCGGTGGTCAAGATGACGTCGCCCTTTTGGAAAGGGATTGAAGAAAGGGCTTTGGCATAGGCAGAAGTAGCGTTGGTAGCAAAGGCAATATTGTGTTTCTGGGTACGAAGTAATTGTGCCAACAACTCGTAGAAAGCTGCAATTTCATCGGCTTTTAAAACTGCCGTTTCGTAGCCGCCCGTCATCGCTTCCAATTCAAAATAGGCGCGCATTGTATTGAGGACAGCTAAAGGTTGGAGGCTTGCCCCCGCATTGTTCAAATGAATCTTATGCTGACAAGCAGGCGTATCTTTTCTTACGGTATCAATTGGAAAATTATTCTTTATCATCAATGTATAGGAGATTTTGATAAGTTTATCGGTACAAACTTACTGAGATGTTGTGGGTAAAAGAATAATCTAACGCAGGTAAAGTAATAATCGTTCTAAAAGGATGGTGCTTTCACCTACTGATGAGAAGAGGGTAAGGAATGAAAACTAAATAACTGCTAATTCTTGACTTGCTCTTTTTCCTTTAGGCATCCCATCCGCTAGCGGTTCACTTTGTTGAAAAGATATTCAATCTTTTCTGCTTTGCATCACTGCGTGAATGTTAATGAACGCTGTTTATGCCACTGGCATAACCTAACCCAGGTAGCTACGGCTATGCCTAGCCACTCATCCCTTCGGGTTCAGGAACTTACATTCCTTCATGCCTTGATAACAGAAAAAATACCTGCGTCAAACTCTTAGCGTTTATTTAATTTTCATTCCTAAACAAAAAAATACCCTGACAATGACTGACAGGGTAACCTATTCACTACGGGGTCAATGCTTATGAGTTATTTACCAAGTTTTATCTTATGACGAGCAACTACACTAGTGCTGCTTCTAGTTCGGGTGCTGCTGGAAAGTCAACAGGGATAGCTGTGATGCCATGCAAGAAATTAGAAACAATTTTGTCGCCAATCACCATCAAGATGTCTACTAGATTGCCATTGTCGTAACCTGCGGCTAGTAGTGCATCCACACTGCTGGTGCTGGGTTTACCACGGTTGATGGTTGTAGATTGAACGAACTGGGCTAGTGCATCTAATTTAGCATCGAAGGAAGCACTACCACCTCGAATTTCCAGTATTTGTTCATCGGTAAAGCCGTTCATTTTACCCAAAGCCGTGTGTGCAGCTAAACAATAGTCACATTCGTTGACTTGGCTGACCACTAAGTTGATGACTTCCCGCTCTTTTGCTTTCAGGCTAGATTTGCGGTTTTGTAGGGCTAGATAATCTTTTAGTGCAGTGTCGCTGTAAGCAAATGTCGCATATAAATTAGGAACAAAGCCTAAGTTTTTTTGCAAGTTGTCGAAGATCGCTTGGTTGGTTTCGGATACTTGTGCTCTAGTTGGAACTGAGAAGTTTGCCATGATTACAATGTTTTAAATTTTATGAATCACATTTCAATTTGTATTTTGAAATGCTATTGTTGTTTTTAATTGACATTGCAAAGATGGGCGCATTTGAAGCAGGTTTAGCAGGTAATTTTTCCCGATAACTTATCAATTTTTCCCGATGGTTGTTTTTAAAGCATTTTGGACAGGATGGTTTCCTTGCTCTCATGGTAAAGTGGAAAAAGACATCAAATTATTTGCTAGGGAGGTTTGGAAGTATGGAACTACTACAAAAAGCGAAGCGATTCGATCAGCCTTTAACTAGGATAGCAAAAATGCTTGTGACAAGACAAGTCAGAGACTTGACGACATTATACTGTGCATTCAAAATGCTAGCGAGCCATGTGCATTTTGAAACACGCTTTGCGAGCGAAACTATAACATACATTCACTTCGTAAAATTACCTGCTAGATAATGCAAAAGGCAAAACATAAGATGAGTGTATAGCATGATAGGACACCATCTAAGACGATCAGTTATCGGTTCTTATTTTTATGGGCTTGAAATACCTGCCGCATTTTGGCGTGAAACATTTACTAGATCATTCTAATTTAGGCATATCCAGAGAACTGTAAGAAGTATTTACTCGTTATTAATTGGAGATATGCAAAATTTCAAAATAATCCAACCTTATACCTATCAATTTCAGTCGTAGTAGTGAATCGCTATCAAACTTTAGTAATATGACCACTGCAAGTATAAAAAAAGAATTACAATTATTAGGCGCAAATGAACTTTGGGAAATTGTCTCTTATGCACAGTCTCTACTTAGAAAATCTCAGATGTCAGAAAAAGAAAATATGCTTTTTTTAGAAGCGGAATACGAAGCTGCTCAAAATTTTCAATTAAATGAAAATGAGCTTGTGGAAATCAATAGCAGAAGAACTGCCTTGTTAGATGGTACAGACAAGGGTTTGTCACATGAAGAGGTGATGCGCAGATTGAAAACGAATTAATTTATGGCAGTCAAACAAATTCTATATTCTACCAAAGCCATGCAAGAAATTCAAGACGCTTTTGAGTATTATGAAAGTAAGAAGGTAGGCTTAGGTGTGAGGTTTCTAGGGGCATTTGATACAGAAGTTTATAGCATTTCAATTCATCCTAAAGCTAGACAAATTGTAAAGGATAATCTGAGAAAAGGCATCATTCGCAAATTTGGCTATGTACTCATCTATGAGTATATATAGACCAACGATACCGTGTATATCTTTACAGTCATGCACGCTAGTAGGAATACCGAATTTTATTGATGCGCTTGCGTGAGGCAAGATCAGTCTTTGACAAGTATATTTTACATTCGCTAGTAGAGATGACGCTATTCGTCACAGTCCAAATTAATCATACGTTTCGGTAGTAAGTAACGGACAAATAATAACTTCCCGATTTGTGACCAAGCGTAGGTAAAGCATCCCCGCCCGTCCGCTTTGCGGTTCATTCGCTTGAATGTTCTGCCACCCATCTACTAGCGTGGTTCTCTCACTCAAAAGTCCACTGGACTTTTACCCTGTGGGATCGCTCACTCATGCCAGCGGTTCTCTTCGTTGAAAAGATACTTAATCTTTTCTGCAAGCAACACTGCGAGAATGTTAAAAAGCCTCGCCAGCCAAAAGGATTCCTACGTTAGACTCAGAAAAGGGAACCCTTACATCCCTTTTGCTGAGTAGTATCAGTACAAAATCTGCTCGGTCAAAATGTGGAACTTATTGTTTGTTCGTTACTAAATAAATCAAGATCTGTACACTGCATATTCGAAGATGCTCGTGAGCGGTGTGTTTGGAAGATGCTGTGCGAGCAGTATTACGCTGCGCATTCAAAATGCTGGCGAGCCATGTACGTTTTGGAATACTCTGTACGAGCGGGACATCCTGTGCGAGCGGGGTTTTGGAATACTCGCTTGTCTCGGCTAACGAAGGTTCGAACAGTTCAATTAATTTACGCTTATTCTTCCTTTCTAGCTCCCTGAGCTAGTGATATTCTAGCTATTGAAAGAAATCTCAAAACTCCTTCTCTAGTAGTAGAGCTACATTGTTCCCGAAGCTTTCCACCCTGCCGTTACCAGCAACGCAGGTTCGGGTAGGAAGCGAATAGCAACATATTCGGTCAGTTCGATTAACTTGGCACGATAACCAACTTTTGTTAACCTACTGACATTATAATAATGTGAATAGCGGCTGTGCAGATTTCATTTTTCTTGACATTTAACTCAGACATAGTTCAGGTTAATATCCGCAAATTGAGCAACAAGTATGCTCAGTAAATTTCTTCGGACGGAAACACAAACTTCAACTTATTTTTCTCCAAAAAATAAGTTGAAATTTGTGTTTCTGTCCATAAAAAATCTTTGGGCATACTTGTTGCGCGATCC
>JBCDKV010000500.1:0-4390 GCA_038746215.1 Bacteroidota bacterium
GCGAACTATGGCAAAATCATAGTACGTACCTACGGCACTTAGGGGCATTTTTAGCTTTTTTCTACCCACAGTCCATCCCCAACGGGATTTTTTAAAAAACAAATAGCAGGCGAGAATCTTTTTTCTCCTCATTTTTTAACCAAAAGCCAAGTGAATAAGGATAAAAAGTTGAAAATTGATTTTGCTTTTTTATTGACTCCAAAATGAACAAGTTCATCTACTCGCCTGACACTATTTTTTGATACGAACACGCCTGTACCGTTACTCGCTTACTACTTAAAAGTAGCAGCAAGCAGCATGTCGTACATCAGTAGGTAAAATTACTCATATTGGCTAATATCCACCGTCCGACTTGCATCATTTGCTGCTTTCACTGCCGCCAAAATTTCATCGAGTAAACTGCGGTTGTAAACTTTCCCTCGTGCAATGACAGTATGAATTGTTTTGGTGTAGCTAATGTCTTCCAATGGATTTTTATCCAGCAACACTAGATTGGCCACAAAGCCTTCCTTAATTTGTCCCGTTTTGTGCTTCAACCAATCAGCAGGCGTGGTGGTAGCTGACCGAAGCACTTGAGCATTAGACATACCAGCATCTCTTAGACTACTCAATTCGTCATGTAAAGAAAAACCTGGTACGGTAGGCGGTAGATTTGCGTCCGTACCTGCCATAATTTTTACGCCCCGCACCGCAAAATTCTTTGCCAACAATTGACAAGCATCCCCATAGGCTTTCCAATAAGTCAAATTTTCAGCTATCTCTTCTTCCGTGAATCCTTCGTACATTCGGTAGCGATTGACTGCTGGCAGCCAGCCCAAAGCGCGCGTCACCATTGGTGTTCCTTCGCTGATACCTGGATTTTCGTAAGCCAATTCAACATCAGTCAATACCTGATCCAAATTCGCTTTTTGATCGTGAAAACTTTGGGTCAACCAAAGCGTAGAGGTTACCGCAATATCGTACATCAATAAGCTGTCGGCAAGTTCATCACTGCGAAGATTTACGTATGCTAAAAATGCTTTTTCACGCTTCTCAAAACCGCCAAACATACTCTCAATTCCCCCCTTTTCTTTATCACTGAATTCCCGTTGCAACGCATTCATCACTTCTTCGAAGTGGGCGATACTACTTTGTCCACTCGTCCAAAGATCTTTAAACTCAATCGAAAAAGGGATATGCCCAAAAGTAGGAAAATCTAATTCCTTTGCGGTTGCCGTTAAAGTTTCGTAAGCTTCACGATTCAGTTGGCTATACAATTTCAAACCATCATAGCCCCGTTTTTTGTATTTGTACACGATTTTCCTTGCCTGCTTGGCATCTCTTACATTTTGAAACCATTGGGTTTGTTCCATTACGAAACCCTGCATTCTACTAAAGCTACCTAAACGGGGAGAAGCAACAAACATCTGCGGACCAACACGTCCATTTTCGATTTCCTGTTTCCATTTTAAGTGTTCGTCTGAACCTATTAATTCGCGGATTTCCGTTATTCCATTGGCTATGTAAAGCAACAAATCATTAGGACTTTGCCACAAATGTACGTGTGCATCAATCAATCCAGGAATTAAGAACTTTCCCGTTCCATCAATGATTTCAATATTGGGAGGCATGCTAATTTGCGTATCAATCTTGGTAATTTCACCATTCTCGACCAGCACCGATTGTTGCGGAATAAATTGTTCGCAGTTTGGACTTAGGATATTCACATTTCGGATGCCAAAACAACCTGTTTGCGGCTGAAATCGTTCGTGATCAACTACTTTGGTGTATGCGCCATACATGCGATTACCTTGGCGTCCTGCCCAGATCATTCCAATCACCAGTAAAGTACCAATAGCGGCTGCGGTATATCTAAAGAATTTCTTCCAGTTCATTGTCGTGTAGTTTTTAGATAATGGAAAAGAATTGGAGACGATCTTATCAATTCTCAATTCATAATACCACAAACATAGAGCGACAATCGGCGGAGCGCAAGTCAGTAGTGACGAGTGGCAGGAAGTGGGATAGTTTACAAGCTAGAAGTGATGGTTTACAAGGACTTGGGACGAAATACAAGCTCTTTTTACCGAAATTCTTTGACGCGGCTGCGGGCAACGGGGATCACTTTATTACAATCAGTGAGCGTTAGTAGTAAGCCTTGGGCATTTCCCGAAGTAGAAATAATAGCGGAACGATTGACCATAAAAGAACGGTGACAACGAACGATTGAAGTTGCTATAGCCTGTTCCTCAAATTGTTTTAATGTAGCGCGTTCAACTTGTTCTTGCTGTTTGCCCTCTGCATTGATAAAACCGATTCTAATGTAGTTTTGTAAGGCTTCGACATAGCGAATTTGTACAGCAGGAAGCCCAAATATTTTAATGTCTTCTTCCATTGAAGTTACTTCGGTTGGCTGTGCGTTTTTTTCATTGATTTCTTGGGAAATATTTTGAAATTTTGCTTCTTCTCGATTAAGATAAATACCACCTAACACAACAAAGGGAATACTGCCAATCATAAAAGTGCCATATAACATAGCTGGAAATAAATCCCATTGGATAAACCCAAAAAAAACGAACCGAATAAAAAGAAAATTAAATACGCTAATTAGAAGCGTAGCACCCATATTATACAATAGCCACTTGTAAAAAGTCCATTTCTTGCGGAAGCCGATTGTATCCATCAATTGTCCAATCGTAAGCTCAAAAGCTAAGCCCCCCAAAAGAGTCATACCTCCAAAACCTAAACAAATCCATACTTTATATTCTTCAATTAAGTGAATACCGAATGGTTGAAAAACAAGCAGGAAAAAGGTAACAAATAAAGAGAGATAAATTAGCAGCCTTAAGAATTCAAATCTACTTTCTGCTTGTGGAAAAGGCTTAAGAAACAGATGAAGCATGTAATTAAAGAAATTTATGCAGGTTTTGTCACAGCATTTGTAGTCCTAGTTCCTTATTAGAGGCATATAAAGTCTCATCGTTCTTAAGATTTGACTTTAGAACGAATGTCATCAACTCAAGCCCTGGTGACGGATAATTTCAAGCTTGCCTGTCATCTGAAAGTTATAAATGACAGGCGAACCCTAGTTGCCCATCATTGTGAAAACCTTTAAGTTGATGACATTCGACTTTAGAACAAGCCTTGAACCAATATTAGAAAATCGCGCAACAGGTATGCTCTTTAAGTCTCTGCGGATGGAAACACCTTCGGGTACATGGCTGTTTCATTTTATTTGTACGACGCATCAAGTTCCCTAACTTTAAGCATCGGATAGAATGAAACAGCCCTATCTTTGAGCATACTTGCTAGGCGCAGGAGCTTTGCTAGAATTAATTTATCCTAAGAGCTTGTTTGGAGTACTATCTTCCTGTAAACCAATATTTTACGAACTTGACTTTGAAAATAATCGCTCGTCTATCCCGATAAAGTCGCTATTATTTGCTATGTCAAAACCGTAAACTCTTGATTTACAGTTCGATCCTACTCCAAACAAGCTCTAAATATTACTCAAAACTCCGTATACCCCTAATTTTTAACCAATTGCTGCACCACCGACTGCTGTCCCATCTGAATCCGTAGCCAATAAACACCTGCTACCTGATTGGCTATATCAATTGATATTTGTTGCGCACCAGCGACTTGCTGCTCATCGACTAGCCGATTCAACAAACGCCCGTTGACATCCAGTAAGTCTATTTGTACGCGCGCAGTCTGTTTCAGCTCGTATTGCATCGTCGCTTGATCGCTCGTTGGATTTGGAAAAAGTTTAAATGCTAGACTCACAAAGTCTTCCGAACTACTAATGTCGCCTTCGATCAGGTCGTTTTGATACGCACCATTGCCATGCGTAGCGATACGCAGTTTTCGATTGAGGGGCGATACTTTCATGTCAAAGACCATAACTGCACTAGGTAGCCCCGCTTGGTAGCGTTCCCAAGTGAGTCCCGCATCTCTGGAGTAGAAAACACCGATGTCATTACCGACGTAGACATTGTTGGGGAATAATGGATCAACGACCACCGCATTGGTCGGCACATCGGGCAAATCGAAGGAAATATCCTCCCAAGTCGCACCAAAATCTGCCGTTCTGAATACGTGTCCCGTACCGAAGCCGGAAAAAGTGATATAGGCCACCGCAGGATCGTCTGGCGAAACGGTCATGTCCATCGGATAGCGGTCGGGCAAATCCTGTGTGACGTCCGCCCAACTATCGCCACCATCTTGCGTCACGTAAACGTGTCCACGCCTACTGTTGGAAGGTGCAGTAGCGGCGTAGAGTATATCTGGATTTTGAGGAGAAAGCTCTATGCTCAAAAAAGGATTTCTATCAAACACAGGACTGTTGCGATGCGCTTCTTGCGCCCGACCCGATCCAGTTCTTCACGTATTGTTGTCGACATGGTGGAAC
>JBCDKV010000501.1:0-4388 GCA_038746215.1 Bacteroidota bacterium
GAAGAGACCCACTGAGCATACTTGTTGCTCAATTATCTTAGAGCATGTTTGGAGCAGGATTGAACTAGAAATCAGCAGTTTGCGGTTCTGACAAGGTGAAAAATTAACTGCATATCTAGATACGGAGTCAATTTTTTATGCAGTCAGGTTCGTAAAATGTTGGTTTATAGGAAAATAATGCTCCAAACATGCTCTTACATTGACTCAGGCTGTTTTCGAGTAAACCGTTAACAAAACTGAGACTTTGTACAGTCCTAATTCCCATCCTAATCATTAGCAGTTCCTACTAACTATATACCACGTCACCATCAATTCAACAATTGAGCAATTTTACCATTCGACTAATTGCACAAATTTATCCCGTTTGTAATTTACTTCCATTTTTTTGGTATTCCTCGAGGCTGACTGTCTCAAAACACTAACTTCATACCCGCCGTCAACAATCTGCGATTGGGCAATTGAAAATCATCTATTGGCATCAATTGATGATCGTTTAACTGCACCACGTCGGGATGATAGCCCGTGTATTTTGTCCAAGTAAACAGATTTCTACCAATCAAACTAAATTGTAAGCGTTCAAAAAGACCATTGAAAAGGTCAGGTTGGTTAAGGGTGTAGCTCAGGGACAATTCGCGCAACATGAGATAAGAACCATCTTCCACAAAGTGGTTGTTGAAATTGCCGTCATCGTAGAGGGTTTCATAGAAAGAAGCGGGAATATCGGTTGCACTCACCTCGGCGTGGCGTAAATTACCGTACAGCACCTGCTTCGTTCGGTTATAAACATCACCACCTTTTTTCCAATCCAAAAGTGCATAGAGTTCAAAGCCTTTGAAGGCGACGCTATTAGCGAAATTCATCCGAAAATCTGGCGTCGCATCACCGATGACTTGCTGCACTGGATTGTTGTTTTCATCTACCCATTGTAAGGTTGCTTCGTCGGGCGTTCCCACTAGATCGGTTTCCACTAAATAGCCCAATTCGTTTTCTGTGAAATCCAGTGGATTCAGCCCTTCCATTTGTGTTAGTTGCTCAACATCGTTCACAAAAACATTGCCGTAAAAAAGACCAAGGCTTTGTCCTTCCGCTATTCGGTACAGGCTGTTTTGATAGCTAGGTACGCCCAAGCTTTGAATGGTAGCGGTCGTTTTCAAAAAGCGGCTATTCAAATTCCAGCGAAAGCCCGACCAATTGATGCGAAATAGTTTAGCTAGATCAATATTTAAGTTCGCTTCGTAGCTAGTGCTACTAACGCTGCCTGCATTTTGCCATTGCCCTTCAAAAGCAGTACCTCCCGAAAGTGGCATCAATAGAATTTGATCGTCCGCTTTGGTTTGGATATAGCTAAAACCCAAATCAAAGGCACGCGCAAAGCTGATGTCACCACCAATTTCTAGTTCTTCCACTAAAGTTGGGCGTAGGTTAGGGTTCTCCAAGATGCTTTTTTGCACCCTGCCATTTTGTAGACGAAAATCCGAAAATCGTTGTTCAAAGGTAGGACGAATTCCCGCTGTCCCCATTGCTGCCCGTAGTTTCAGAAACTGTATACCTTTAATTTTGACATCTTCACTTAGTACGTATGCAAAGCCCGTTTGGTAAAAATAATCAGTTGTCGCAGCCGTCCCGAAAAGGGAAGAACGCTCACTGCGAAGCGCACCGTCGAAGCTGTATTTTTGTTTGTAATTGGCTTGCACGAAAGCAGAAGCACTACTCGTAACGGCATCTTGTTCCGCAGAAGAAATGAGGATATTACTTTGTGGATTGTCTAAAGAACGCACATTAGCGACCACCAAATTTTCGCCTTGTTGACGCTCCAGTTCGTTATTGCGTTCTTCGTATTGGATACGCAAGCCCCCCAAGAGATTAAGCCCTAAGATTTTCTTCTGATAGGTAGCGTCTGCTTGTGAAATGAAGTCTTGCTGGATGCTTCTCGTCCGAGCAATTGCACCACCATTGCTACCGTCCGTTCCAAAGGTAGTTAGCGCACTGAAGCCTAGCGGCACAACGGAACTCAAAAAGCCTTTTTCGATAAATTGGGTGCGCTCTCGACTGCGGCGATTGAATAGGGCAGCATAGCTCAATTGCCAAGCTTTGGACAATTGATATTTTGCCGTCCAATTGCCGAGTAATCGGTTGCTATTTTGTGTCAGACTGCTATTTGCACGACGATATAGCGGATTGATGATGCCGTAGCCCGTGTTGTCAATGTCCCAATCATAAAGTGAGCCATCCTCTTCGTTGGGTACATTCAGGTCAAAAATAGGAGTGAGCAACAAAGTATTGGCGAATAGGCCGTTTTCGCCATTTTGTAGCTCATTGGTATTGGAAAAAGTGTAGGCAGCGGCAGCGCAAAACTCCCATTTTTTGCTCAATTGATGATCCAAATTAAAGCGAAGCGAACCTCGATTGTAGCCTTCCGAAAATTGAGATACGCCCATATCGTCCATGAAATGCGCAGATGCTAGAAAATTGGTGTTGAAAGAACGATTTTCTACGGCTAAATAATGTGACTGAAATGCGCCATTCTCGAAAAAATAATCTTCTTGATAATCTTGCAAGGAAGGCAGATTTTGGGTAAAAGTATTGCTCGCTACTGTGCTGCCCAAAACGGGTTGCGCACCAGTGCTGTTGAGGACTTCACGATGCGTTTTTGTATTGAGGTCATAGCGATTGGGGGCTTGTGAAAAACCGTACTCACTTTTGAGTGTCACGCGGCTATTGCCCTGTGTCAAGTCGCGTCCTCTACGGGTCGTGATTTCAATGACGCCATTGCCGCCAGCAGAGCCGTAAATGGCACTGCTCGCCGATCCTTTTTTGACTTGTATTTCGTCGATGTCTTCGGGCGTAATGTCCGTCAAATCCGTATCGCTCAGCCAAACGCCATCCAAAACGATGAGGGGTTGCGCACTACTCGCAATGCTGTTGTTCGCTCGCAATTGATACCAAACGGATCGCGTATCCTGATCGTAGGTCTGTAAACCTGCAATCTTTCCACTGAGTCCTGCACCGACATAAGGCTGCAAGATTTGATGTCCACCCAAATAGCCGATGGCGCTAGTGGCAGTCTCCCGATTTTGCGATCCATCTTCATCTAGGATGCTCAAAAAAGGTAGCACGACGTCTAGTTGTCCCGATTTTTCCACTGCCTTTTCCACACTTGCAAAGCCATCTAAAGAAAAGAGTAGCATGGGTTTTTCCAGTTCCTCTTCCAATATATTTCTAGTAGAAGTAATATCGTAAGAGCCTTTAGCGGCCAGCAGTATTTCGTAGCTCCCGTCTTTGTCCGTCGTGATATAAAAATCCGTATTTTTGACTTGAACCACCACGGATTCGAGCGGCGTATTTTTATCGGAGGAAGTGACCATGCCTTTGATGTGAATTTGCGCCTGTGTACAGTACGCAAAGGCAAGTATTGGAAAGATTAGGTATAGTTTTTTCATAGTTTGTTGTTGAAGGATAAGGGGAAGCAGATAAGAAGTACAAGTATCAAGCGCAGTTCAATCCTATTCCGAACATGCTCTAAAAAGTAATCGTGCGTATCGCTTGAGTAGACTTAGGTAAGCTTAGGTGATAATGATTATTAAGCGTGCACGAAATTCTAAGCAATCCTCAAAATAAGCCTTAGTAAATCGCCTGAGATCGCGCAACAGGTATGCCTAGAGGTTTTTTATGGACGGAAACACAAATTTCAACTTATTTTTCTCCAAAAAATAAGTTGAAATTTGTGTTTCCGTCCGAAGAGACTTACCGAGCATACTTGTTGCGCGATTTTCTTGCATTGACTCAGGCTATTTTCAAGTAAAATGTTAACAAAACTGAGACTTCGTACAGCCCTAAATAATTATCAGGAATGGCTGTTGTAGTAACTTTTTTGCTACTGCTAGTATTGTGTAGGAAGGCTGTATTTTAAGGAATTTTTAGGGACTAGAACTTTACGTACTTTTTGAGTAAAATTGATTTTTTAACGACTACTTATGTAGGCTGTTTATTCTACGTATACTGCAAACGGGGTAAAAAAGTGCTTCATTTTTGAAAAAAGATAGGTTTTGTTCACATCATTTACCGCTAAATTTAGGGTTAAGTTTTCGCTGAGGAGGAGGTCGACACCTCCTCAGCGAATCAAGGTTTTTTAAGGACAAAGAAGCGATTCTCGCTTCTTTGTCCTTAAAAAACCTTGATCAAATTTGGCAGGCTCGATGCCGCCAAATTTGAAAGCACACCTAGTCGCTTGTATTTAGAAATGTGAAAGGAGCAAGATGCACTTTTTTATCCCGAACGGAGTATAAACGCTATCGACTAATAGCTAAATGCCAACTGCTAATGGCTAAAGTCGAGCTAAGCGACCTGCTTCATCAAAGTCGGTAAATCAACCATGACAGTCGTTCCAC
>JBCDKV010000502.1:0-4370 GCA_038746215.1 Bacteroidota bacterium
ATTGCGGAAAAATCGTCATAAATACCGCTCTTTAATGATCTCCATATGCCAAACTGCGTGTCCAATATTGATGAAAGCAGCAGCCCGTGAAGAAATTGGCGAACGACTAGCGACGCCGATATTCATTAAATTGCGATCACTCAAACTATTGACCAATGAGATTGTGTGTTGGCGAACAATATCAAACTCATCCAACAACGCACTTATAGTTTTTTCATTAGCACCCGATGGAGCGATGTACAAATTCTGATCAAAATTAGCGAGTGCCGTCACGTCACCTCTACCGATACGAAATGCTCGATAGGCAAAGACTCTTTCCGTATCAATCAAGTGTTGCAGGACTTCTTTGATCGTCCATTTGCCTTCGGCGTAGCGATAAAGTTGCTTGTCTTTGGGTATAGCGTTGAAAAAATCAAAAACTTCTTGCCTCCCTTTTTCTAGTCCTTCCGCTAAGCTCAAATGCGTAGCTACGAGGTCTAAATATCTTTTGTAATAAGAGTTGTATTCATTGAAAAGAATGTCTTGGACTTTCATTAGATTGCTGTTTTTGTTTATTGTCGTGTACGAAGTTTTGAGTAACACTTGGAACAAGTCCGAGAAAGCTCCTGAAATCGTGCAACAAGTATGCTTAAAGGGTTTTATGGACGGAAACACAAATTTTTCAGGAAAAATTTGTGTTTCCGTCCGAAGAGAATTACCGAGCATACTTGTTGCGCGATTTTCTTGCATTGACTCAGGCTGTTCCCAAGTAAAATGTTAAGAAAAAATGAGACTTCGCACATCCCTATTTTGTTTATTGAAATGGGCATGATAGTAAAAAAACCTCACTATTCCCTTTTCAAAATACACGATACATTAGGTTGAGCATCTCGTTCGTCACAAGCTTCCACAGCGTCTTTCTCTGTTAAATTATATGTCGTTTGACCAACAGGATTTCCATTGATGTCGGTACAAGTACACGTCCAATCTTCTTTGCGGCAAGCAATCAGTATAGCAGTAGCGATCAGTGAGTAAAGCACATTTCTGATGGTAGAATGACGGATGATGATATGGAATATTGTTTGTTTCATCATTAGATAACGAGTATTGCTTCCAAAGGACTACTGATTAGTGATTATTTCTTGCCTACACAAAGATGACTATTTAACAGATCAAAGAGCAGTTGTATCAGTGGACAAATAGTTGAACAAGAGGACAATGTGTGGACGCTGTAAAAGTGTCCGCTGTACGCATAGGTACAGCGGCACTCAAAATCTGAATTAGTTGTTCTTTGCTACTGCCTATTAATGCGATTCAACTCTGTATTGGACACTTTCTTATTTTGGAGTTTGCTAGCATTTAATCGTCCAAAATTCCAGTTGAAGGTGACTTTATAGAAATGCCAATCGCCTTCCGAAAGATAGCGAAAATCACTACCATTGAACTGTGAAGTTCCTCTAAACTTATAGCGGTCGAAAATATCATTTGCCCAAAAGCGCAGCAGCAATTTATCGTCCCAAAAAGAGCGACTCAAGCCCAAATTGACAAAGGAAACGGGATTGTCTAAATAGATACCGTCCACCCTTGGCGAAGTATATTGAGCGATGGCTTCCAGCTTAAAACCGGCAGGCAAACGAACCGATTGATTCGTGTAGAAATAGTAACCTGCTTTTCTATTTTCCAACAGATTGGCTACATCTTGTACCCGATGATCTTCGTAACGCACCCCTAGCATGAGGTAAGCGGAATAGGTTTTGTATTGCACCGAACGAGCTAGGGCGGCTGCATACAATTGCGTGCTCAAAATATTGTCTCGAACAAAAGCAAAAGTGCCAGGATTATCGAAATCTGTTACTTGAATGACTGTATTGATTGGCTGATCGGTGTAATTATAATTGAGTGAAAGATTCCAACCTTTGTATGCAATGCTTGCAGAAAAGGCATCAACGAAAGCAGGTACAAGGGACGCATTGCCTCGAAGCGAAACTAGCGAATCGACATAGAAAACAAATGGATTTAAGTCTTGAAATTGCGGACGCTGAATGCGTCGATTATAGCCTAAACTGAGCGTCGTTTGATCGGAAAATGTGTGATTGATGGACAAAGAAGGAAATAAATTGACGTAGCTCTGCGTCGCAAAAAAATCCGTTTCCGTTGCTCTATCAACATGTGTCCACTCCGAACGCAGCCCAGCCGTAATATTGGTTTTTTCCAATGTCCATTTCCAGTCGACATAGGCAGCCAAAATGTTCTCGCAATAGTCGTAATTGTTGCTGCCAGTTGGATCTAATTGAAACGTCCCGTCTTCTTGCTGCGATTCGAAGTTGAGTAGACTGCTGTTGGCGATATTCGCATTTTTGATACCCATTCCAGTTGTATGGGCTGCATTCCAGACTTTTTGATAGTCCAATTGAGCCGTCAAAACATCGATATCATTGGTGTTAAAGGTGCGTTTATTTAAAAAAGCAGATTCACTATCATTTTCATAAAGCTGATCGATATTTTCCAATCGCTCTAAATCGAAATTGGAATATTGAGCAGTGACCAGCCAATTAGAACCTAAAGTATCTAGCTGTTGCTCGTAGTAAATATTGGCAATATGGCTGTTTTGGTCGTAGGGACCTACGATCTCGGTATTGAGGTTGAAAGCGGTTGCACCATTTTCGTTGTAAATATTTCGATTGATCGCATCTTTCTCGCCATGTGTGAGCAAAGCCGTGTATTGCGCACCAATTTTACTGTTGGCAGTCAATTGAAAAGCGGTACGAAAACTAACATCATGCATCAAGAGTTGGCGGTCGTACTTTAGCTTATTATCGACTTCGGTGAGCGTATTTTCAAAATCGAACGTTCGGAAGTAGTATTCTCGCCCTCCTCGTATCCAAGGTCGCAGTCCATAGCTCGCTTGGAACAGCCAATCGTTCGCTTTATAATAGCTACCTGCTTTGAAAAAGGAACGAAAATGCTTGCCTTGCCCTGCTTCTTGTACCAACCCAATTTTAAAGCCTTCCAGCCCGCCACTTTTGGTTACAATATTAATCACGGCATTGCCCGCAGCATCATATTTAGCAGGCGGATTTTCGATGACTTCTACTTTTTTCAAATCATTGGAAGTTAAGTTGTCCAATATTTGTGTGGAAGCCACTAACTGTCCGTCCACATAGATCAAAGCTGCTCCTTTGCCTATCACGGAGAGTTGTCCACTATTATTGACGAGTACTTTGGGTGAATTGCGCAACACATCCATAGCACTTCCTGCATTGCTCAGTGCCGTATTGGCGACGTTGATGGTCAAGTTGCTACCTTTTTGTTCAAATAAAGCACGTTGGGCGACGACTTCTACGCCTTCAAGCATCTGACTATTGAGGACAATTGCGCCTACATCCAAGTCAGTAGCATCTCCTGCTGTTTCCACTAAACGATAAGCTGCTTCATACCCCAAAGCGCTTACTTTCAATAGGAAAGAAGAAGTCATCACTTGGTCAAATTGAAATGTGCCTTCCATGAATAAATCTCCTCGAATCAAAGAAGAGTCCTTGGGAGAAAGTAAAACGACATTTCCCACTTGAACTGCCTGTCCTGCTTCGGTGACTATCTTGCCACTTAGACTATATTGCGCATTGAGGTGTAAAGTGCTGATAACCAAAATATTGAGCGATAAAAGAAGACGAATGATTAAACGTAAGTCCTTCATGTTTTTGTAGAATTCTTGTAAGTAGTAAATAAAATGACCTTACAAAATTGAAGGAATAATTGGTTACCTTTACCATCCAGATATTACCTAATAAAGGATACCAGTTATGCTACCATATAAAACGATTATTGAACTCAATCGAGCGGCTAGCAAACCGCTTTACTTACAGCTAGCAGAAGAAATCATCAAGCGCATTACTAGTGGTATGATACCTGCCAATACGAAGCTGCCGGGTGCTAGAAAAATGGCGACGTTATTGGGTGTGAGTCGAAAAACAGTCATTAGAGCTTATGAAGAATTGGATGTGCAAGATTGGATTGTGACGAAACCTAGTCAAGGGAGTTTTGTGAATGCTAAAATGCCCATTGTGCGCCCCAAGCAACTCGCTGAAAGCATACTGCATCGAGAAAATCAAAAAGTTGGGTTTGAGCTAGATGGTCGATTTGATTTTGTGACGCCCGCAAAGTTGTCGGTACAAACAGGGATTACTCATCGACTGAATGATGGGTATCCCGATGTTCGACTCGCGCCACTCAAAGAGTTGAGCAGAAATTTAGCTTACTTAATCAATACGCCAAAAACGATCAAATTGATGTCGTACAACCAAGCCTATCAGGGTGATTTGCAGCTTCGTAGCGCATTGGCGAAGTATCTGACAGAAACGAGAGGTATCCATGTCGATGTACCGAATATTTTG
>JBCDKV010000503.1:0-4362 GCA_038746215.1 Bacteroidota bacterium
AGCGTGGCAGATGAAAAATCGACCGCGCTCATCTACTTCAATCGGGTCGCGTCCAGCAATATGAATCGTAGCGGGTCGAACGGGTAATTTATCAATTGCATTTTTGACGTAGCCTTCCACATAGGTGGTTGGCGCAGACATCAATTTATTGGGCAATTCAAATTCATAAATATCCATGCCACCTTCTCCGCCTGGTCTATCGCTCGCAAAGTAACCTTTTTTGCCATCTGCCGACAAGAAAAATCCCAGTTCTCTAGCCGAAGAATTCACGGGTTTACCCAAATTTCTAGCTTTTGTCCACTTACCGTTCTTTTGCAATTTGGAATAGTAAATATCTTGCTCGCCCATACCGAAATGACCCGTTGAAGAGAAGTAGAGTGTTCTGCCGTCGCTACTGATGAACGGTGCTTCTTCATCATTAGCGGTATTGATTTGTGGGCCTAAATTTATTGGTTCAGCCCAGCTTCCATCCGCCTCTCTTTCGCTCATCCAAATGTCCGTAGAACCATAGCCACCGTCTCGCCTGCTGGCAAAGAACAATAGCTGCCCGTCACAACTCACAGAAGCTTGCGAATCCCAAGTCTCTGAATTTAGGTAGCCCTTGGTAGGCTTGATCTTGTTGATTTTCCTACCATCGACTTTGGCTTCCCAAATATCACAAGTTCCCATGATGTTGGAGCGACCACAAGCCGAAAAGTACATGTATCGCCCACTTTTTACCAGCGTCGCCATGCCTTCGTTGTGTTTGGTATTGAAGTTAGCACTCGTTTGTGCGGTTTGCCAGGCTCCATTTTTGAAAACGCTTGAAAATAGGTCTTCATCAGCGTCTTTGTTCTTTCTTCTATTGAAAAACATCAAGTCCGAAGCATTCGATATGGATGGAAAATATTCGTCCGCTTTCGTATTGATCGGCCCGCCAATATTGGTGACTTTATCAATATTCAAGTATTGGATGGAGTCTACCGAAATCTGGCAAGCCAACATACTCTGCGAAAGCTCGTTTAGGTATTCCAGTTCTTTGGCTTGCTCTCTTTCTACCCCAAGCCCGAAGTTTTCGTTGGTCAAGTTTTGCAATCCAGCAAATTGGCTGAAATAGTCCAAGGCATCGTGATACTCTCCCAGTCGATAATAGGTGCGAGCAATCTCGTAATAGATGGTTCGAGAAAAATAAGGATCACGACTCAGTACATTAAAGTAAGAACTTAGGGCTTGGGCGTGGCTACCCAATAATTCGTAGCAAATGCCAGAAGCCCGATAGGAGGCAATGTGATCGGGATTAAGCTTCAGTACTTTATCAAAAGCACGCAAGGCTAGTTTGTACTTTTTTTCTAACAACAGTTGCTCCCCCGCACGATATTGCTCGTTGATGATTTTAATCCTTTTATCAGGACCTTGGGCAAATAGTAAAGATGCCATAAACAGGCAAACAAGTAGGCTATATAACTTTCTCATGGGTTGGTCTGTATAAATTTTTGTAATTCAATGCTTTGCTAGTGGTCACACACGATGTAAAAAATTAGGCTATACTTTGAGGCATAAAGGTAATTTTTTTTGAATCATATACATATTATATAATGGCTTAATGTATAGTTAACGTTCAGGATGGCACAAAATCCTTTTCCAAAAAATAACGTCAAGCAAATAGATGAACTTGTCAAAAAAATAGTGAAATTTTGTATTTCCTTCCATAAAAACCATTTGGACATACTTGTTACGCGATCTTGGGGTATTGGACAAAGCTTATTTTGAGCATCACTAAAAACCCTAATACACGTCCATTAAATAATTGATAGTCAGCACGATAAAGTACAAATAAAAAAAGCGTAAAAAGCTGAATTTAACTTTTGTACGACAAAAACTTGAACTTCCGTAGTCATTTGACTTTCTTTGCGCAAAACTTATTCGTTTAATAAAGTTATTAACTATGTCAGATATTAAGGCTAAAGTAAGTAAGATCATCGAGCAGAAGCTAGGTGCAGATGCTTCGGAAATCACTACAGATGCAAATTTTATTGATGACTTGGGAGCTGATTCATTGGATACCGTAGAATTAATCATGGAATTGGAGAAAGAGTTCGATATTTCTATTCCAGATGAAGAGGCAGAGAAAATTGCTACCGTCGGTGATGCGATCAAGTACATAGAAACAGCGAAAGCAGAATAACACGCTGGATTTACTGAAGTCATCATAGGTCTATATCAATGACTTATTAGGTCTTTCGCGTAGAGAGAAAAGTTCATGTGGTCTTTTCTCTCTACAGATTTTTCTGGGTAAAATGTATTTGGGGTAAAATATCAGTTCAACTAGCTGCTTATCACGAAGCACTTCGCTTTTTCTAGCACCTGAGTACTTTAACTCATCATTCGCATAGCCTATTTTCGCCACAAACAAAAAATATTCACTAGCTTGCCGATTCAGGCACGAACACTCACTTCACACCCACACAATTTTTAAATAATCTCATCATCGTAATAATTTTGATAAGTTTATTCAAAAAAAAGCAGTTGACACTTTCGACCTAAAAAGAAAATGTCAAGCAACTAGATAAACTGGTCATAGTTTTTCATATAAATTTTCACCTCATATGAGAAGAGTCGTTGTAACAGGAATGGGCGCATTAACACCAATTGGTAACTCTGCACAAGCTTACTTGGAAGGACTACAAAATGGACAGAGTGGAGCTAACCTCATTACTTACTTCGACGCTAATGCTTTCAAGACTCATTTTGCTTGTGAGCTAAAAGATTTCGACCCCACTGAATTCGTACATAGAAGAGAAATTCGCCGCATGGATCGTTTCCAACTCTATGCAGTAATCGTTGCCGATCAAGCTGTTGCGGACGCAGGGCTAGAACCAGAAAAACTAGACCTAGATCGAGTGGGTGTGGTTTGGGGATCTGGAATTGGTGGATTGCGTTCTTTGGAAAAAGAGGTAGAAGAGTTTGAAGCGGGCGACGGTACGCCTCGTTACAATCCTTTCCTGATTCCAAAAATGATTCCTGATTTAGCACCAGGCTTAATCTCTATTAAGCACGGTTTCCGAGGTATTAATTACGCGACCGTTTCCGCTTGTGCATCCGCAACCCACGCCATCGGTACCGCTTTTGACTATATCCGTTTGGGTAGAAACGACATTATCGTAACTGGTGGTTCGGAAGCAACTGTTTGCAAAATTGGAATCGGTGGATTTAATGCTATGAAAGCCCTATCGACGCGCAACGATGATTACAAAACCGCTTCGAGACCCTTCGATGCCGAGAGAGATGGCTTTGTATTGGGAGAAGGTGGTGCTTCCTTGATTCTAGAAGATTTGGAACACGCGAAGCGAAGAGGTGCAAAAATATACGGCGAAATTGTGGGCTACGGTGCTACTGCCGATGCACACCACATTACTGCGCCGCATCCCGAGGGTTTGGGGGCAAAAAATGTAATGAAAGTCTCTTTAGCAGACGCCCAAATGAACCCAGATGATATTGACTACGTAAACGTACATGGTACTTCTACTCCACTCGGCGATATAGCTGAGACTAAAGCAATCTTGCAGGTTTTTGGTGAGGCTTCCTACAAGATGAATATTAGCTCTACGAAATCTATGACGGGACACTTGCTCGGAGCAGCAGGAGCGATAGAAGCACTAGCTTGCCTTCACGCTATCAACCACAGCTTTGTTCCTCCGACCATCAACCACTTCACGAACGATCCAGAGATAGACCCTAAGCTTAACCTAACGTTTAATGAAGCCCAAGAAAAAAAAGTAAACGCAGCACTTAGTAATACATTTGGATTTGGTGGGCATAATGCCTCATTAATCATGAAACGATTTGAAGAATAAGTCAGCTGATGACTCGTAGACATTCAAAGCGATGTTCTATCTAATCATATTTTCAATGGAATGATGAAAATCGAATCAATTGGATGATATTCCGTTTTCATCATTTGCGATTACATTCTTTGTAATAATTAGATGATTAGTCTTCAAGTTTTTTACCTGCCTCATCGAGTAGATGTTATTTGATAATTTGTTCTGTCCGACTGTTGAACACTTTTTTGTTAGATCGAGTAAAGATCAGCAAACCAATAGACAGTGCTTATTGTCACCTATCATCTCAAAAAAAAATTACTTCACAGCTGCGTGGTGGTATCGCTCGTTATCGATCAAAGGAACACGAGCTAATACCGTGCTTATTTATTATTGCAGTTAGCCACTACGAACTTTTCAGCAATGCTCACATAAGTTGAGTTGTTAAGCAATAAGGACTTCGTATTGTGCTAATTTGTAGTTGTTACGAATATTTTCGACAAGTTTATCCACTCGTTTAACACTAAGGAATGGGATATAAATAAATTTACAAATTTTGAGG
>JBCDKV010000504.1:0-4358 GCA_038746215.1 Bacteroidota bacterium
ATCAATAGTTTGCGGTTCTGGCGAAGAAAATAATAGCGACTTTATTGGTATAAACGAGCGATTATTTTCAAAGTCAGGTTCGTAAAATATTGTTTTACAGGAAGATAGTGCTCCAAACATGCTCTAAGATAATCACTAAAATCTTTTCCAGTTTAAGCGATTGGTCATGTTTATTTGTTTTCTGCTAAATCCCAACGCGGCAAAGCCGCTACTATTGATTTCCGTATTATTAAAAGTCAAACGAGGTCGAACGTATCAATTTTACTCCTACTCAAACACAGAATAACGAATACTGAACAAGGAATACCGAATACTGAAATTTGCCAATAGGACGTGTACCTACTTCGACATTCAACATTCCTTGTTCGTTATTCGGTATTCAAAAAGCAGTATAGCAAAACCAATTCTTGCCAATTTCCTGCAAGATTTCAGTTGATAAATACTAAAGTTACCACTTGAATCTAAGCGTTTTTATCTGCTGAACGAGTCAACAATTTAAGCAAATCAACAAGATTTATTTGCCTGGCCGATACCTGCTACCATCCAAAATGACTTGTGCATCTTCTATGGCGGCGAGTTGCTGCATGCTGGTTTCGGGTTGCTGCTGCATATAGGCTTCCACGATTTGCCAACCAATCCAGTTGCCCGTTTTGCCGGGTGATGACTTAGGCATCCAAGTCGCACCAAATGGACTGGCGACAATCAATTTATCAAATTGAGTACGGCGCGTCGAATACAGCAAATCCTTCTTGATAATCTGATTCCAAAGTTCTTTTTCGTTGTAGCTATCCTGCATCCAAGCCAATTGCGCTGGACGCCATTCCATGATGATTGCCTCTTCCGTTTCGGGCAACAGGCGTGATTTGAGATAGAGTGTTTTCCCATTGGCGATCATATGATCCAATAGGCGATTGCCATAAACTTCACCCATTACATTGGAGGATAGCGTTTCCACTGCCTTGGCGACGAGATGTTCTCGATCCATGGATTTTTGCAAAAAAGCAGGGAACACATTGTAATCGTAGTGAAAGTCTTCACCCAAAAAGAAATCCCAACCAATAGCAAGCAAGCTATCGCCATAAGTAAAAGTACCCACGCCGTATTCAGAGATAAAGGAGACTACTTCTGGCACGGGTTTTTCTGGAAAATAATTTTTGTAGCGTTTGAAGACCTTTGTCAGTTCCTTTTCTACCCAACTGACGTCTTCATATAAAATTTGCGTGGTGTCATAGAGTTGACGTACGCCCTCGTGTTCTACGAATTTTTGTACTCTCTGCACAACAGAAGTGTCCAAACCGTAGGCATCGGCGATTAATTCCTTAAAAACTTCAAAAAATTGAGGATACTTTGACGCTAATTCGGATACTTGTGCATCCAATGGAAGATCAGAATTTTGTGTTTCTAATGCAAACAATTCTTGCTCAAATCGCTTAATCTTAACATCAACTGCGATGTCCGCTAAGTCGGCTTCGCTTTGATCGGTTTGACATTGTGTTAAAAAAAGCGAAAAAAGAAGTAAATAAATGAGGTTTGAAGCGGTCTTGCGTTGTGGAAGGAAGTAGGCAACTGGTATTGTCATTAGCTATTTTTTGTTCAAAGGATGTCATTAAACAATTGGGAATAATGCGTTTAGGACAAAAAACTGGGTGTATACGAAGTTTTAAGCAGCACTCGGAACAATTCCGAGACAGCTCCTGAGATAGCGCAACAAGTATGCTTAAAGGGTTTTATGGACGGAAACAAAAATTTCAACGTATTTTTTGGAAAAAAATACGTTGAAATTTTTGTTTCCGTCCGAAGAGATTCATTAGGCATACTTGTTGCGCGAATTTCTTGCATTGACTCAATGCTGTTTTCAAATAATATGATCTCGTATAGCACTAATAAAAATGAAGGCTTTCTTGCAGTAATTTGGTTAGTATCCGATCATCATATTACCAACCAACAACCAAACTGTTCTCAGGAATGAAAATTAGATAAAAGCTAAGAGTTTGACGCAGGTATTTTTTTTGTTATCAAGGCGAAAAACGTAGGCATAGCCGTAGCTAAGACGAGGCTTTTCAACATTCACGCAGTGGTACAAAGCAGAAAAGATTGAGTATCTTTTCAACGAAGTGAACCGCTAGCGGATGGGATGCCTAAAGAAAAAAGAGCAAGTCAAGAATTAGCAGTTATTTAATTTTCATTCCTTGGACACTCACGTATTCTTTAACAGCAAATAAAAACTTATAAATAATGAAAAAAATTGTTATCATAGCAGTATTTTTGTTGACGACTATGGCTGCTTTTTGTCAGGCAAGCTATAATATTCGATTCGGATTGCAGTTAAGTCCTACTTTCTCTTGGATGCAATCCGAGGCATCCAATATCAATAGGAACGGGGTGAACATTGGTCTGAAATTAGCAATGCTCGGCGAGTACTACTTTGCAGAAAATTATGCCGTCACCTCTGGGCTGGGTTTTGCTTTCAATCACGGTGGCACGCTCCGATACGATCAGGAAGCCACTAACTACTGGAATAACGGGGCAGAATTGCAACGCGCAGACTTGAAATACAGCGTCCAATATATCGAAATTCCAGTCGGGCTAAAAATGCGAACGCGAGAGTTTGGATACTTGCGCTACTATGGCGAACCTTACATTGCGTTTAGCTTCCGCAGTCAGTCTCGCGGTGACATAAAGGGTACAGATCGAAATGACATTGACATCAAAGAATTTGTGAATCCAATTGCGATGTCATGGGGCATCGGTATCGGCGCGGAATACAGCATTAGCGAAAGTACTTCACTTATTGGTGGCTTGTATCTGCAAAATATGTTCACCGATATGACGAAAGATGTAGAACTAGGTGACAATTCCAATAGTAATTTGGATGGGCTTGTACTACGATTAGGAGTTCTTTTTTAGATGACAGATGAAGTTAAGCTTTGTTGAAGTCTAAAATAAGTACAAATACAGAAATAACCAGTACCTATGATGAACAATTTCGTCCTAGCAGTCTGTTAGGAATGGGATATAAATGAATTTACAGATTTTGGGGCAGCTATTTTTTCTTAATCAAGGCATGAAGAAGTGTGAGCTTCTGAACCGCAAAGCGGATGGGATGCCTAAGCATAGCCTAGTTCTGTAAGGCTTTTTATAACGATGAGTAAGGATGAATGAGCGATCCCAAAGGGTGAATGTTAAGAATATTCAAGCGAATGAACCGCAAGCGGTTGGGATGCAGCAAGTCAAAGTGTAAATTTATTTGTGTCCCATTCCTAACTATTTCCGTTCAAAAAATTCCCCTTCGGACAGAGATGATGTTGTTTGTATTATTTTTCAATAATCATAAAGAATAATATCATCTCTTTCCATAAGGACGCTAAAAATGTTAGCATTATTTTAAATAAATATTTTATGAAAATTACATACTACCTATTTACTGCTGTGCTTTTTGCATTCGGCTATGCTTGCGAACCCGCCACGGAAGACACGAATGAAGAGGAAAGCACAGAAATGACCGCCGAAGAATCAGCGTCTACCGATACTGAGGAAGCTTCTGAGGCGGCAATGGAAGTTGCTGCGCCATCGGGAGAAAATTACTCGACTGCCATCTTAGAAACAGACATCCCTAGTCCACGAAAAGAAATGACTGGAACGATAGGTGATGTCAACGTAACGGTCAATTATGGAAGTCCCTCTGTAAAAGGAAGAACAATTTGGGGCGACCTAGAACCTTACGACGAAGTATGGCGAACAGGTGCAAACAAAGCAACGACTATCGAATTTTCTAAAGACGTCACCGTAGAAGGCGAAGCTTTGGCGGCTGGTAAATACGCACTATTCACCATACCTAGAGAAGGCGATTGGACGGTCATTTTTAGCAAAAAATCCGATCAGTTTGGTGACTACAACTACGACGAAGCCGACGATGCCCTACGCGTGGATGTCAGCCCGACTACCTTATCCGAATCTGTGGAGCAAATGGAGTTCGTCATCGAAGGCAATCAAGTGATGTTCCACTGGGATAAAATGGGTGTGCCATTTAGTGTAGAAGGCTAGAAGTTGGTACGTTACCATCTTTGCAAGAGGAAGTTACTTTGCGTATTTCATTAATCTAAAGCTGATCGAACAAGCGATCTGCTTAGGCTACATTCTCCCTAAGCTCGACTTTAGCCTTTTGCTATTAGCTGTTGGCTTGTATCACAAGTGTTTACAAATCAGTACGATAAATTTACTTACACGCGCACTTTTCACTGAGTATGCGAATAACGAGTAAAATACTCCATTTTGTGGTAGTAATAGCTTAACTAAACTTTTGAAACTTAGTAAAGTGCTTGAGATTGCGCAACAAGTATGCCCAAAGGTTTTTTATG
>JBCDKV010000505.1:0-4340 GCA_038746215.1 Bacteroidota bacterium
GCTGAGTACTTACTATACCGACCGAAGAATTGAACCTCAAAAAAAGAATTATGACGCCATAAAAGAAAGACTAGATTCTGTGTCCAAAGTACTGAAAAATTTAGACTACAGCGTGGCGAGAAGCCAAGATCAAAGCTATGGGCTGCCAGACCGTATATCTAATGTGCAAGGCGAGCGACTCCGGCGAGAACAACAAATTGCAGTAATTGCTTATGGTGAGATCAGAAAAAATTTGGAAATCGCTGACTATGCACTTAGGAGTGCAAAGCCTTTTTTTCAGGTCATTGATGATGCTATCTCGCCCGCTCGCAGGGTGAAGCCTTCTACTACCACGGCGATTTTTCTAGGCATTATTTTAGGCACTTTCCTAGGTATCCTTTTCATTATTATCAGAAAGGTAATCAGAGATGCCTTAGCCCAGTAAGGAAAAAACAATTGCTTTCATGCAACCATTCTAGCGGTTCACACATCTTTACAGCATAGTATAGAGAAAAAGGAAACTCAATTTCGATTTTCTCAAACATACTTACAATAAATTTGTTGTTGATGTAGTTTCATAAGCTAAACCGCAACATATTTTCAGCTTAAACAATATCAAATAAAACCTTGTAGAACTTTTAAAATATTGGAATTAGATCTGAACAAGTAAAGAATCATACTAATTCAGATTTTTGGCTCTGTCACCCGATTGTTTGACAGGGCTTTTTTATTGCACTTTCTACCTGCCAAACTAGACCTATGAAAAAAGAAGTCGGTATTCATCAACTATACTCAAAAGACCCTGCAAAAGCAGACGAGCAGCTTTGGGACAGGAAAGTGACCAGTAGTCGTCGAGGATTTCTGAAAAAAAGTGCCTTGGCAGCTATGAGTGCCGCAGTTGGTGGAAAAATCGTTTTTGCAGCGAATTTTCCAAGTGGTCTGATTCCCGCCGCGCTTGCTCACACCTCCACTGCTTTCCGACTAGAAGGGAAACATCCTGATTTGATCGTCCTGAATGATCGTCCTATCAATGCGGAGACGCCGCCTCACCTGCTCGACCCGAAAATTACGCCAAGCGATGTTCTCTTTGTCCGCAACAATGGTATTCCTCCCGCAAAAAATAGTATTGACCTGAATACTTGGACCTTACGAGTAGCTGGAGAAGCCGCTCGACAGCCAAAGGAGTTCAGCCTAAAAGAACTAAAGACAACTTTCCAAAACTATACTTACCAATTGACTTTGGAGTGTGGTGGCAATGGGCGCAAAGAGTTCAATCCACCAGCCAAGGGTAATCAGTGGAGTTTAGGTGCCGTAGGTTGCCCGACTTGGACGGGCGTTCGACTGAAAGACGTTCTAAATGCGGTGGGCTTGAAACAAGATGCCGTCTATATTGGCTACTATGGAAAAGATACACATTTGAGCGGTGATAAAAAGAAGACCGTTATTTCAAGAGGCGTTCCCATCCGCAAAGCGATGGAAGAAGAAAGTCTAATTGCTTGGGCGATGAATGACCAACCACTGCCCTTACTCAATGGCTACCCACTTCGCTTGGTGTTTGGTGGCTATCCTGCTTCTTGTTCTGGCAAATGGCTGGATAAAATCGTGATTAGAAACAAGATACACGATGGTCCAAAAATGGGTGGGCAGTCTTATCGTGTGCCTTGTCAGCCCGTTGCGCCTGGTGCAAAGGTAGCCGATGAAGAGATGTGTATCATCGAAACTATGCCTGTCAAGTCATTGATTACCTACCCAAAATCAGGGGCGACGATTCAATTGAATCAGCAATTGCCCATACGTGGTCATGCTTGGTCGGGTGGCAGCAGGGTACAAAGTGTGGCTTACTCTATCGACTTCGGGGCAACTTGGCAAAAAACAAACTTGGAAGCTCCCGCCAATCGCTTAGCTTGGCAACACTTTTCGGCTAAAATTAATTTTCCAATGCGTGGTTACTACGAAGTTTGGGCGCGAGCAACCGATCAAGAGGGTGTATCACAGCCTATGCTGCTACCAGGCTGGAATCCGAAGGGTTACTTAAATAATGCTTGTCATCGGATTGCAGTAAAGGTAGTTTGAAACAAAGCAATCACATAGAAACTAATCTTTGTTGATAGTTGATAATTTTTATAAGCTGATAATCAGTAGTTTGCACTAAGAAAAGCAGCTAGTATAGCTATGTAATCCGCTTCTTTTTTGTTCTGTAATCTAAAATGTCCAGTAGTGTAATTTTTCATACAGCCAAATTCGTAGAATATTGGGCTACAGGAAAATAGTGCTTCAAACATGCTTTTGGAGCTTAGGAAATCGCTGACCTACTTAAATCTGTCTGCTCCTCTCTACATATGCGATACTAGCAAATCCAAAAAAGCAACAGCGGAAAGATTGAAAAGATCAACCAGAAAGTGAGAGAAAATACACCATCGTAGGCTTTTTGTTTTTTGATAAACGACTGCCCAAACGATGCCCATGATGAAGAGGGAAAGAAAAAAATCCCAACCACGACACATTTCCGAATTAATGCCGAAAGTGATATGATTTAGACAGAAGCAGCCACTTGAATACAGCACCGCCTGCCATTTTTTCCAGCTTACGGTATAGTCCAATAACAAGCCTCGCCAATAAAATTCTTCGAGCCAAGGATTAATGATCGCTAAGAGAAGCCAGGGCAACCAAATGGTCCAAGGAGCGAGCAGCGCATAAAAATTTAAGATCAGCGGAAATGGAATGAGACCTACGACCAAAGCGAGTACCGACCATCCCCAAGCTCCTCTACTTTTTGCCAGCCATTTCTTCCTTTGAGCGGATTCGCTATAGCGATAGATGAAGTAGGCGAACAGTGTCCATAGTGTTAGGACTAATGGGATGAACACCCATTTACCAATGATGCTACCGAATACAAGGGCAACCACAGTGCCACAAGAGACGATGATAAGGGGCGATAGTAATACGATTGTTTTGTTTGTCATGAGTTGTTGTTTTAAATTTAGAGCTACACGAAGTCTTAGTTTTGTTAGTATTCTAATTAGAAACATACTAATTCAATATCAGAAAATTGAGCAACAAGTATGCTCAGTAAGTTTCTGCAGAAAATTCATCCATTTTTTTTCAGTCAACGGTATTGTACCAAAGGCTTACCCATTCCTTTGGCGGTTTTTCTGCGCTCAACATACGCCAGCAGCGTTAAATTGAACAGCCAAGATGCCCATGCTGAAATCTGATAAACGGTTAAAAAATCGATTATCGGTAAGAAGGCAAACAGCAGTATAGTGCGCTGGGTAATAGACGCAAAAGTAAGAGCAAAACAGCGCAGCATCCATTGTCGATGTTGCATGTAATTACCTTGAATGGCGTATTTAATGCCTAGTGTATTGCAATAAAACCAGACAATAGCTAAGGTAAAAAATCCCGTTTTGGCAATGATACCGCCCATAGCTTGGGTAGCAATGATGATGCCTGTCAGACTGCCCACGTAAACGCCCAGCACGTAAATATATCCTACTATCCTATGCCTTTTGGGGCTGCGCAATTTTCCAAAAAACTGAAAAGGTCCAGTGAACATTGCCAACATTCCAGCGATGATGTGGATTTTTAGCAAATCATTGAAAATTTGTGCAGCATAGGAAACCCCAGATGCTACGTCATCGAAATAATGTAAGGACATCACAAACATAGAGAGACTGCCTGCCAAGAAAAATAGCAACAGTAGGATATTGGAACACGACATGACTTAGAGTTTGATGGTGAGTGTAAGATGATTTTGTAATTGGAAACTCGCTTCCTCAAAACTCGGCGGACCAAACATGCTGCTTGGATTGTTGCTGAAACCATAAGGTTCTTCTGGGATTCGGAACGCCCCTAAATCTAGTGCACCGTTGTCGTTTTCATCGTGATAAAGACTAATAGCGTAAGTACCGCTCGGAATGTTTGTAAAAGTCAATTCGCAGGCTGCTTGTCCCTCTACCTTACAGTTTTTACCAACGTAATACTTCGAGGACGACAACCATTGATTATGGTCGTTGCAAAGAACAGCTCGAATTGTTCCTTTTTCAGATTGCAGATTAGTGACTTTAAGCGTGATGGAATGTTTGGAAAAGTTGGTGGAATGCGTCGGTAGCCACCAACAAGCTAGAATAAGTAGTAAATACATAATTTGTAATTTTGATTTACAGGTGTACGAAGTCCCGTTTTTCTTAACATTTCACTCAAACATAGTTCAGGTCAATGCCTGAAAATTGCTCAACAGCTATGCTCAGTGAGTGTTTCCGTCCATAAAAAATCTTTAAGCATACTTGTTGCGCGATCTAAGTAACGATAAAGGTTTCAGGCGGTAGCGATTCTAAAACGTCGAAGCATACCGTTTCCAC
>JBCDKV010000506.1:0-4308 GCA_038746215.1 Bacteroidota bacterium
CTGATGATTTCCATTCACGGTGGTCCTGCCAGCGCGACCTTAGATCGTTGGGCAGAGCGTTGGAGTACTTACCCCAATATACTAGCACAGCGTGGGGCTTTTGTCCTCAAACCCAACTATCATGGTTCTTCCAATCACGGGCTGGCGTTTGTAGAAAGCATAGCAGGCAATTATTATGATCCAGAACTAGAAGACATCACCAAAGGCATCGAATACTTGAAAGCAAAAGGCTACATTGATACCGATCAAATGGGCGTGATGGGTTGGTCGAACGGCGCAATTTTGACGACGATGCTCACGGTGCGCTATCCCGAAATGTTCAAAGTAGCTTGTCCGGGTGCTGGCGATGTGAATTGGACTTCCGATTATGGTACTTGTCGCTTTGGAGTCAGTTTCGATCAGCACTATTTTGGTGGTGCGCCTTGGGATGATATGAACGGTAAGACGTACAACGAAAACTATATCTTAAAGTCGCCACTCTTCGAGTTGGAGAAAGTGAAAACGCCGACCATTATTTTTCATGGTAGCGAAGATCGTGCCGTACCACGCGATCAGGGTTGGGAGTATTATCGGGCTTTGCAACAAGCCGACCAGACGGCAGTGCGTTTCCTTTGGTTTCCCGGACAGCCGCACGGTTTGCAAAAAATTACGCATCAAATGCGCAAAATGGAAGAAGAGTTGGCGTGGATCGATAAATATCTCTTTGAAGAGACGGCGGAGAAAAACGAAGCCCTAAAAACAGACAGTCCGCTCGCCATGCTTTTAGAGCGATCATTTAGTGCGTACCAAGGTAATTATGGTGTAGTACAAAAGAATATTTTAATGCCAGAAATGGACGACATCAAAGCAGATTCCATTGCCATTAGCTGCTTTGAAATCACCAATGCGCAGTTTGCGGCTTA
Organism: Bacteroidota bacterium; assembly: GCA_038746215.1. GTDB lineage: Bacteria > Bacteroidota > Bacteroidia > Chitinophagales > Saprospiraceae > JAAUTG01. The sequence goes on from JBCDKV010000506.1 coordinate 903, forward strand.
CGATAAAAACTTTGACTATGCCGCTGCTCATTCCAATCATCCTGCCTTGGTCACTGCTAAGCAAGCCGCCGCTTACACCAAATGGTTGAGCCAACAATCGAATCAAAACTACCGCTTACCTAATGCGACGGAAGCCAAGGATTTTCATCAGAAAGCAAAAAAAGTAGCCGCTAAAGAAAACACCTTGAATGCGTGGGCGGGCTATGAATTGGCACTCAAAAATGCGCAGCAACTACAAGCCGCCATCGGAGACAAAGCCAATGCCATGCTGAAGGCAGTCGGTACTTATAAAGCCAGCAAAATCGGTGATGCCAAGGTCTATGATTTAGGTGGCAATGTAGCCGAATATTACGGAACGGAAGGCAAAACTTACGGTTTTGCTGCCAATGATTTTGTAGATCGTATGAGTGATACGGCTACTTCCGCACAAAGTTTGAAAGGTTTTCGGGTGGTGCGTGTAGATTGACTTATTCGTATCAAATTGGGTGTGTACAAAGACTCATCCTTTTTAACATCTTACTTGGAAACAGCCTGAGTCTATGTAGAAAAATTGTGTAACAGGTATGCTCAGTAAGTCTCTTCGGTCGGAAACACAAATGCTCCGTTGTTTTTTAGGAAAAATAACGGAGCATTTGTGTTTTCATAAAAACCCTTTGGGCATGCTTGTTGCGTGATCTCAGGAGCTTTGCTAAAATTTGTTCAAGCATTGCTCAAAACTTCTTATCGTTTAGTTAGTTGTGAGTACTCATCTTCTGACTATAGCTCAATCAACAAACCGCTTCAAATCCTCGCGTCTGAAAGTCAATAACCCCCAGACGACCAGTGGAATAACGAAGATATTGGCATTATTCAATACATTACCAATGCCTTTGTACCAGTTAAATTGTTGGGCTGACAATTCGTAGATACCGATGTCGGCACTCGCAATCCGTTGTATGGCAAAGGCATAGACCAGTACCGCATTGAACGCATACAGCAATAGTCCACCGATCAAGAGACTGATGCCTTTTCGCTTCCAAGTCACGGGAGAGATGAGTACCAAAGCGATGAAAAAGAACGTCCCCATCAAAAAAGTAGGGTCTAATTCGTAGCTTAAGAGTCGCACATCCACTCCTACCGAGCCTTCCTGTCGCACAGCTTGGGTAATCGCCGCTCGGTTACCATACGCCAAGGTGATCTGACTATTCAATTCGGTATGATTAATGCGATTGGGGTCGCTGATAAAAATGGCGTCTGGTAAAAGACTGGTGAGTAGTTTGCCCGTTCTGGTTCTAGCTATATCTTTGATGCCCGTCCTGACAGGCGGCAAATAGCTGAATGCCAACAACCCTAAATAGATTGCTAAAAAGGGCAGCAGATAGCGCAATGAAATGGATTTAAGCGGTAGCTTGAGCATATCTTTTTTCTTGATTGAACGCCCAATTTGCCCAGACGAGTAAAATGATTAGCGCAAAAAACATAAAGAGGATTAAGCCACCGTGAAGATGGAAAAAGTTGAAGGCACTGTGCCAATGAACGCCCACTACGTAAAGTCCTGTAATTCGGATGAGATTAGCCGCGAACAGCACAATAAAGCCCAAAAGGATACCTGGAATTTTTAAGCGAAATGCAATCGGAAAAGCCAGTACCGCAGAGAGGAAAATCGCCGTGGCTTCTAAACCATCGCAACCATTTTTGATGGACATACTGAAATCGTCGCCTGCGATGACTTCATTACTCACCGTCGTACCATAACCAAAAATATTAATCAAACCACCGCCTAGACTCGCCTGCAAAGACAAAATACCATCCCGAAAATAGTCTTCGTAGACGCTAGAATAGTAAAATACATAGAACAAGATAACCCCCAATAAGAAGCGACCAAAGAACTTCAGTACGGGAATCTTTCCACCCAGCAAGGAAGACTGCGCTGAAGTTTTGGTGTCAGGAGTCTTTTGCTTTTGCTTTTTTTTGTTTTGTTTTTTTCCCTTTCCCATGATAGCATCATTTAAAAAGCCGCACCATATGAATCATATAGGCTAATAAAGGAATCGTAATCGACATCCCAATCAAATCATCCACTATGATCTCTCCCCAAATCAGGTAGATTAGTAAAAAGCCCAACAAGCCAATGAGGGTAGCATGTTTGAGGGAAGAGCGAAATATAGTTTTATCAAATGGCAACATCGTGTTGAATCAATGAAATGCGGTTAGCGATACACGAAAGTATGGGAAAAACCGTATTCTTTGTTAATTGCTCTATCATAAAATTATAAAAAACCGTATTTGATCTGTGTAAAATCTGCGCTATCTGTTCAATCCGTGTCTACTTCCTATTTTCTAAAGCCCCACTAAGAGCTTGTTTGGAGCATTATCTTCCTGTAAACCACTATTTTACGAACCTGACTTTGAAAATAATCGCTCGTTTATCTCGATAAAGTCGCTATTATTTGCTTCATCAGAACCGTAAACTACTGATTTACAGTTCAATCCTGCTCCAAACAAGCTCTAAGAGCAAAGTGTCTATCTACCAAGATACAAATTGATAGCTTCTGTTCGGTTGTTGACTTGTAGCTTTTTGTAAATTCGACTAATTTGCACACGCAAGCCATTCGTACTGATTGGTGGATTCAGTTCAGTGGCAATCTCCTTGTATTGCTTACCTGTGGTGAGTAGTTCCAATATCTCTATCTGTCTTGGAGTTAGTGAGGCCAAAACTTCTTTGTTCCGGTGAATGACGGAAAAACTTTCCAAGACCTTCTTAGCAATACCTTGGCTCATAGGAGCACCTCCATCATGAATTTCATGTATGGCATCCACCACTTTCGTGATATTTCCGCCTTTCACAATATAACCATCTGCACCATATTTAAGCGCGTCAAAAAGTTTCTCACTTTCCTCAAAAATCGTGAACATCAAGAAATTCATTTCAGGATGTTTAACTTTTAAGCGAAACATACACTCTACGCCTGTCATCGTGGTATTAAAATCTATATCCATAATGACCATATCGGGTAGGTCTTTGGGTAAGCCAACCAGTGCATCTTCTGCACAAGTGTATTCACTCACATATTTTAGGGTAGGCGTAATCGTGACTAGGCGAGTTAATAGTTCTCGCATTTTAGGATTGTCTTCTACTATGCTAATGCCAATTAATTTGTCTTTCATGTGCTTATATTTTCCTCAAATATAGGCAAGCAAAAAATAGTAAGGAAGATAACTTTCGTAATCATTTTTTCAGGAGAATAGGGGCGTTTGGGTATATTACTGATTACTTTAGTTATCAACTTGGATGAATATTAGGGAAAAGTTGGGATGGTTTTTTATATTTGTCGATAGGAATTGCGTGTTTATCAAAACAAAATTCTGATACACAAATACATGTAATACATATAACAAAATTGGAACTCCAAGCTTTTCTATGGGA
>JBCDKV010000507.1:0-4295 GCA_038746215.1 Bacteroidota bacterium
GCCATACAATTCAACAGTATTAAATGAAGCAATAAGGCTAAGAGCTTGTTTGGAGCACTATCTTCCTGTAAACCAATATTTTCCGAACCTGACTTTGAAAATAATCGCTCGTTTATCTTGATAAAGTCGCTATTATTTTCTTCGCCAGAACCGTAAACTACTGATTTACAGTTTAATATTGCTCCAAACAAGCTCTAACGCTCAGCGATTACTTTAGAAAATAGATCAATTTGATAGAAATTGATTAACATAGATTAGGTCTGTACGAAGTTTTGAGCAATGCTTGGAATAAACCCGAGAGCGTTCTTGAAATCGCGCAACAAATATGCTCAAAGGTACTTACTAAGCATACTTGTTGCTCAATTATCTTGCATGAACTCAGGCTGTTTCTAGGTACGATCTTAAAAGAAAACAAGACTTCGTACAGCCCTAAACACAAATAAATAAACGCAGAAAATAAAAAGATTTGAAACTCATGACGGTAACCAGTGAACTTCTGCATGATTCTCTCCAGCAATATTTTGGTTTCGATAGTTTTAAAGGAAATCAAGAAGCAATCATTCAAAGTGTCTTAAACGGGGAAGATACCTTCGTTATCATGCCAACTGGCGGTGGTAAATCGCTTTGCTACCAATTGCCTGCCCTGATGATGGACGGAACAGCACTTGTAATATCTCCACTCATCGCACTGATGAAAAATCAAGTCGATTCCATACGCGGACACAGTCAAAGTGATGAAATTGCGCATTTTCTAAACTCTTCTTTGAGTAGAACACAAATGCGTCGCGTGAAGCAAGACATTGCCGACAAAAAGACCAAGCTCTTATTCATTGCTCCAGAAACGCTTACCAAAGAGGAGAATATTGAATTTTTCAAAAGTGTAAATATCTCCTTCGTGGCAGTGGATGAAGCGCACTGTATTTCAGAGTGGGGACACGATTTTCGACCCGAATATCGTCGCATTCACGATATGATCGAAGCGATTTCCAAGGATATCCCCATCGTTGCTTTGACGGCGACGGCTACGCCTAAAGTGCAGTCCGATATTGTCAAAAACCTCAATATGGAAGACGAGTCTTCCTACGTTTCTTCTTTCAATCGCGACAATCTATACTACGAAGTTCGTCCCAAAGGCAAGAAAGATCAGGTATTTAAGAGCATCGTCCAATTCATCAAAGAGCGTAGTGAGCAATCTGGAATCATCTACGTCCAAAGCAGAAAATCTACAGAAGAAATTGCACGCGTCCTGAACGTGAACGACATCAAAGCAGCACCTTACCACGCTGGTTTGGATGCTAAAACGAGAAGTAAGACGCAAGATGATTTTTTGATGGAAGAAGTGGATGTCATCGTCGCTACTATTGCTTTTGGAATGGGAATTGATAAGCCCGATGTGCGTTTTGTGATTCATTACGATATTCCAAAAAGTATAGAAAACTATTACCAAGAAACGGGACGAGCAGGGCGCGATGGACTAGCAGGTGATTGTTTGGCTTTTTATTCCTATAAAGACATTTTGCGCTTGGAGAAATTTCTGCGTGACAAGCCAGTGGCAGAGCGAGAAATGGGGATGCAACTCATGGACGAAGTGACCGCTTATGCAGAAACGACGGCTTGTCGGCGTAAATTTCTCCTACACTATTTTGGAGAAGTGTACAATGATTCGCAATGTGAGAAAATGTGTGATAATTGTCGTTATCCAAAAGAAAAAATTGAAGTGCAAACCGAGGTGCATCAAGCTTTGAGCTCTGTTTTGGATTTAGAAGAAAATTATGGTATCAAAACGATGGTCGATTTTTCGAGGGGAAAGAAGACCAAGCAAATGAAAGATTTTCGTTTTGATAAAAAACCCTTGTACGGGGTGGGCGAATCACAAAGCGATAATTTCTGGTTCTCGATTTATCGCCAAGCTATGTTGCAAGGCTTACTACGCAAAGATATTGAAAGCTATGGCTTGCTGAAAATCACAGAAGCAGGTAAAAATTTCCTAGAAAATCCCACAGAATTCCACATCTCGCTCAACCACGATTTTGATAATATAGCGACGGATACCGATAGCGCATCGAGTGGTAAAACGGCGGTTTTGGATAACCTCCTGCTTAAAATGCTCAGAGACCTCCGACGGCAAGAAGCAAAGCGCAAAAATGTACCGCCTTTTGTGATTTTTCAAGATCCCTCTTTAGCAGATATGGCGACGCAGTATCCGATTTCGATGTCGGATATGAAGCAGATCAGTGGGGTCAGTCAGGGCAAAGCCGCACGCTACGCCAAGCCTTTTATTGAACTAATCAAAGCGTACGTAGAGGAAAACGATATTGATCGACCAACGGATTTTGTGGTCAAACAAGTAGCCAACAAATCCAAGGCTAAAATTGCGCTGATTCAGGGTATCGACCGAAAAATTCCGCTGGATGATTTGGCGCGTTCCAGCAATATGAGCATGGAAGATATGCTCCACGAATTGGAAGCAATCGTTGCTGCTGGTACTAAATTGAATATCGACTACTATTTAGAGGATGCAGTTGATGAATATAGCCGCGAAGATATTCTAGATTACTTTATGGAAGCAGAAACGGACTCGGTGGAAGATGCTTTTGCGGAATTAAAAGAAGATGACATCACGCTAGAAGAGATACAGTTGATGCGCTTGAAGTTTATGTCTGATTTAGGGAATTAGTCCAGCAGGAAGAGCGCTACACAATTTTTTTGTTCTACGAAAATAATTGAAATACCTCAAAATTTTCTAAGACAGAGTTAATCGAATTCGATATGATTTTTTACAGAAATCTAGGGGTCGGATACCTTAAAAGTATCCGACCTCTTTTTGTGGTGTTGTTTAGCTTTTTCAGTGCAGTCCTGACTGCTCAAAATAACTACAAAGTAGTAGCTACTGCCTCTATTTTTGCGGACATGGCTGAAAATATTGCGGGCGATCAGTTGGATATTGTCAGCATTGTTCCCATCGGAGGCGATCCGCACCTACACGAACCCATTCCTAGGGATGCCCGTTTAGTCAATCAAGCAGATTTGATTCTGATGAATGGCTTGACCTTTGAAGGTTGGTTGCCAGAGCTGATCGAAAATTCAGGTACTGAGGCAAAAAAAGTAATCATTACAGATGGCGTTGTTCCAATTGCTAGTGAACAGTACCAAGGTTCTACCGATCCACACGCTTGGATGGACGTCGCTAACGGATTAAAGTATATCGAAAATATCAAAAATGCTTTTGTGGAACTCGATCCCGATGGAAAGGAGCAATATGAGTTTAACTATGGTGTCTACAAACAGCAGCTCGAAGATTTGGATCAGTACATCCAGAAACGCATGGAAGAAATTCCTGAAAATCAGCGAGTACTCATTACTTCCCACGATGCTTTTCAATATTATGGTCGCAAATACGGGATTCGGCTAGAGTCTATATTGGGTGTTTCTACGGACGCAGAAGCGCAGACCTCCGATATCATGCGTTTGAATAAAGTCATACAAAGTACGCAAGTACCTGCCGTGTTCATCGAAAGTACAATCAACCCCAAGCTATTGGAGCAAATTGCTAAGGACAATGGTGTAAGAATAGGGGGCAAACTCTTTGCAGATTCCATAGGAGACGAAGCGAGTGAAGCCCCTAGTTATTACGATATGCTGAAATATAATACGGACGTGATTGTAGAAGCATTGAAAGTGGTAAAAAGCAATGAGGACGAGCCTGTAACGGAAGCAGAAGGTACACCTGTTTGGTTGTATTTTGTGATTGGAATTGCTTTGATTGGATTACTACTACTTTTGCCTCGACTGATTAAAAGTTAGTAACAAGGACTGTACGAAGTCTGATTTTCCTTAACATTTTACTAGGAAAGAGCCTGAGTCAACGTAAGAAAATCGCGCAACAAGTATGCTCAATTAGTCTCTTCGGACGGAAACAAAAATTTTTCTAAAAAAAATTTTGTTTCCGTCCATAAAAAACCCTCAGGCATACTTGTTGTGCGATCTCAGGGGATTGACCAAGTACTATTTCGAGCATCACCAAAAACTTCGTATACTCTTAGTTAGTAACGTACAATTGCAGGATAGCGACAAGAGAGAACTTTGTTTTTTCTCTTGCCACTCTTTGAACTTATCCATTTCACAAAGCAACTTCCTTATTCTCAAAAACGACCCCATAATCTTCTAATTCTTCCAATACAGGATCGTATACTTCTTTCATCACTGGGATATGAACCCCTTTCGATTCGATCTTACCTTGCATCAATAGTTTGGTGAATACGCCCAATGGTAATCCTACTAGCTTTGACATCGCC